>DATGOS010000069.1:0-4425 GCA_035305725.1 Cyclobacteriaceae bacterium | reverse complement strand
GGTCTGGGGCGCCCGCACCCTGGAAGGCAACAGCAACGAATGGCGCTACATTTCAGTCCGCCGGTTTTTTATTATGGTGGAGGAGTCCGCAAAGAAAGCCACCTTTCCCTTTGTCTTTGAACCCAACGATGCCAAAACCTGGATAAAAGTCCGCGCTATGCTTGAGAATTACCTGTCGCTGCTTTGGAGACAGGGTGCTTTGGCCGGGGCTAAACCCGAGCATGCGTTTTTTGTGCGGTGCGGACTGGGGCAGACCATGACCGCCCAGGATATTCTGGAAGGGAGGCTGATCGTAGAAATCGGTATGGCCGCGGTGAGGCCTGCTGAATTTATAATTCTGAGGTTTTCTCACAAACTACAGGAATCCTGATAAAAACTATTGCTAGCGTAAATCTTAACTCTAAACCCTGTTATCATGGCAGAATATCCATTACCCAAATTTCACTTCCTGGTAGAATGGGGAGGTTCCCAAGTCGGCTTCACGGAAGTTACGGGGCTTGACATTACTACGGAGGTTATCGAATACCGGGACGGGGCCAACCCGGATTATACCCCGGTCAAAATGCCGGGACAACGCAAGTTCTCCAACGTGACACTTAAACGCGGAACATTCAGTAATGACAACCAGTTTTACGAATGGTTCAATTCGGTGAGTTTAAACACCATAGAAAGAAGAGACCTTATCATTTCCCTGTTAAATGAAAACCATGAACCAGTGGTGGTGTGGAAAGTAAAAAATGCCTGGCCCACAAAAATTACCCCAACGGATCTTAAGTCAGACGGAAATGAAGTGGCTATGGAGAGCGTGGAACTGGTACACGAAGGGCTAACCATACAAAACGGCGGCTGATATGGACCTGAATTACCCCCAGGTGGGGTTCCATTTCCTGGTGTTTTTTGAGCTTTTCCCACAGTTGCCCAATGATTTCAGGTTTCAGGAAGTCTCCGGCCTCACCGTGAGCATGGAGATGGAAGCCGTCAAGGAAGGCGGTGAAAACCGCTTTGTACACCAGTTTCCGGTCCGTTCCACCTACAATGAGTTGGTTTTAAAAAGAGGAAAATTTCTGGGTTCAGGCATATTGCACTGGTGCAAAAACGCCATTGAAAACTTTGAATTTGCCCCCACCAACATCATGATCTCCCTGCTCAATGATGACCACCTGCCCCTATACAACTGGTATGTGATCAATGCCATTCCGAAAAAACTGGAAATTTCAGGTTTTAACGCGCAAAGCAGTGAGGTGGTCATAGAAACAATGACCTTAAGTTATCAGTACTTCAAATACTATGATCCCGCCAGTGCAGCCATGGATTTGGCTGGTTCGCTGACTGCCTCCGCCAATATTAATGTGGGACTTTAAAACAAGCTGTCATGCCTATAGAAATTAAAGAACTTCATATAAAAGCGGTGGTGCAGGATGGGGAAAAGAAAACCAGCCCCAACGGGGCTATGAGTAACGCCTATCAGGTAAATGCTATCGTGGCCGAATGCGTGGAACAGGTGCTGAATATCATAAAAGAAAAAGCCGAAAGGTAAAATGTCCCAGGAGCTAAAAAAGCTGCAGATTAAAGTCCTCGAAAACGGACAGCCCACCACCAATCCTGACCTGATCTATGATGCCCTGGTGAATCCGGAAAGTTATACCATCAATCATCTGGTAGAATACAATCCGGAGCCCCCTCCGGCAGGTACCACGGGGAAGGAACAACAGTTTGTCAGGTCCCTGCCCCCCACCCTACAGTTCGACTTTTTGTTTGACAGCACCGGCGTGGTCCCCAAGCCCCTGACCGGCATTGCGGGCGCGCTCAGTAATGTCCCTATTGCGGGTGCCGTGGCCGGCGCCCTCTCCAATACCAAAAAGTACGACATCCTGGCCGACATTGACAAGTTCAAACATATTGTCTATGAATATGACGGCGAAAACCATTCCCCCAGAAAGGTACAACTGATTTGGGGCACCCTGTTGTTTGAGGGAGTGCTGAGCAGCCTGAATTTCAATTTTAAACTTTTTCAGCCGGATGGTACTCCCATTAGGGTAGTGGCAACCGCTGCTTTTAACGGAACCATAGAAGATGATCTGAGGGTAGCCAGGGAAAGTAGCAGCTCCCCTGATCTTACCCATATCAGGAAGGTCAAAGCCGGAGACACCCTTCCTTTAATGACATTTCGGATATATGGAAACTCCTCCTATTATCTCGAAGTAGCCCGCGCAAACAATCTGACCAATTTCAGGGACTTACAGGTGGGGGATGAAATATTTTTTCCGCCTCTGGAAAAACGAAAGTAATGCCGAACAGTAGAACCTTACCCATAGCGACAAAATCCCGACTGGTTACTTATACGATTCTGATCGAAGGATCACCGATCCCCAAAACGATCGTGGTGGATTCGGTCATTGTAAACAAAGAAGTGAACCGGATCCCTTCCGCGCATATGGTGATCCAGGACGGGAATGCTTCCCAGGAGGATTTTGAAGCGGGGAATGAAGCGATTTTTGCCCCGGGGAAAAACATAGAAATCCTTGCCGGATACCAGTCGGATGAAACGACGATTTTTAAAGGGCTAATTATAAAATTTTCAATAAAAATCAAACGGAGCGGCGTTTCCATGATGATTCTTGAATGTAAAGACGCTGCCGTAAAACTCACGGTGGGGCGGAAAAACAAATATTTTATTGACAAGACCGACAGCGAGGCCATTACGGAGATCATAGGAGAATATGGCCTGGAAAATGAAGTGGAAGCCACTTCGGTTCAGCACAAAGACCTGATGCAGTTTTACGCCACAGACTGGGATTTTATGGTGAGCAGGGCCGAAGTAAACGGAAAAATTTGTCTGGTAAATGACGGATCCATTACCGTTAAAGAACCCACTATGGAGGGGGAGCCGGTATTGGATCTGCTGTATGGGGCCACCATACTTGATTTTGACGCCAGCATTGATGCCCGGGACCAGTACCAGGCTGTCAAAGCCTTTTCCTGGGATCCCGCAAGTCAAACCATTCTTGAGGTGGAAGGCACAGATCCGGGAATCGCCGGAAGCGGCAATCTTAGTCCCGCTGACCTGGCCTCCGTTGTCGGGCTGGAACATCTGAACCTCAGCCATACGGGCATGCTGGCCCAGGATGAGCTTCAGGCCTGGGCCGATTCCCGATATCTTAAGAGCCAACTGGCGAAAACCAGGGGTAGAGTGGGATTTTCCGGTTATTCCGCAGTCAAACCCGGGGATTTGATCTTGCTGCAGGGCCTGGGTGACCGGATCAACGGCAATGTGTTCGTCTCGGGTGTGCGACACGAAATCGCCAACGGCACCTGGAAGACGGATGCCCAGTTTGGCCTGTCACCCGATTGGTTTTCGGAAAGATTTCCCATCAGTCAATTGCCCGCTTCCGGAATTCTCCCCTCCGTGCAGGGATTGCAGATAGGCTTGGTCGTGCAGCTCCAGGATGATCCTGAAGGGGAGGATCGGATACTGGTGAGACTGCCGATGGTAAGCAATGAGGAATCCGGTATCTGGGCGAGGATTGCCTGCCTTGATGCCGGCAGCAACAGGGGCAGCGTATTCAGGCCTGAGATCGGCGACGAAGTAGTCCTTGGATTTCTCAACGACGATCCCCGCGATCCCGTTGTTCTGGGAGGTTTGCACAGCAGCAGCCTGCCGGCTCCTATTCCCGGTGCTGATGAAAACCACGAAAAGGGTTTTGTATCCCGGGCCGGAATAAGGCTTGTTTTCAACGATGACAAGAAGTCCCTTCATCTTGAAACCCCGGCCGGAAAGCATGTTTTGCTGGATGAAGACGGGGGAATCCTGAAACTGGAGGATGAATACGGAAACCGGATAACGATGGGCAGTGAGGGGATAAGCATTGAAAGCAAAAAAAAGATCGTCATAAAAACCGTGGACGACCTCAGCCTGGAAGGCAAAAACGTCAGCAACAAAGCGCAGGCAAGTTTCAAGGCAGACGGAACGGCAGGCCTGGAACTTACCTCCAGCGCCATTGCCAAATTAAAAGGATCATTGGTTCAAATCAATTAAACAAGCAGATGTTACCGGCAGCCAGAGTTTCTGATTTTCATGTGTGTCCCATGGTTACCGGTACGGTTCCCCATGTCGGAGGGCCAATTTTGCCTCCCGGATGTGCCACCGTCCTTATAGGAGGAATGCCCGCGGCCTGTGTGGGAGATATGGTTACCTGTACAGGCCCTCCGGACACCATCATCAAGGGATCCACCACCGTACAGATAGGCGGAAAATTCGCCGCCCGGCTAGGAGATTCAACCGCACATGGTGGTACCATTATTTTAGGTTGCTTCACCGTATTGATTGGTTAAGGCTTATGGAACCTGAAAATTCTTTTTTGGGCAAGGGATGGAGTTTTCCGCCTGTCTTTGATGCGTTCAACAGGCAGGTGGAAACGCATTCCG
>DATGOS010000068.1:0-5936 GCA_035305725.1 Cyclobacteriaceae bacterium | reverse complement strand
GAAATCAAAAATCCACTCACGCCCATGAAACTGACCCTGCAGCATATGCAAAGGTTGCAGGCAGAGGGGAAGCTGGACGATCCTAACTTGCTGAGGAAGCCGATACAGACCCTGATCCAGCAGGTGGATATTCTAAGTGACATTGCGACCTCCTTTTCAACCTTTGCCAAAATGCCCCTTCCCGAAAATGAAATCATGAACTTTAGGACAGTGGTTGCCGAAGCGGTTGAATTGTTTCAGAATGATGAACGCGGCCACGTGGTGTTTTATGACTCCAGCGAAGGGGAGCCCCTGATTATGGGAGATCCAAAACTCTTTGGCCGGGTAATCGGAAACCTGATCATCAACGGGATTCAGGCGGTTAATGACAAAAGGCGCGCTGAAATCCAGGTAATATTAACACAGGAGGAGGACATTATGAAACTGGAGATCAGGGATAACGGAAAAGGAATTGATGAAGAACTGGTCGATAAAATCTTTCTGCCAAACTTCAGCACCAAATCGGAGGGATCCGGGTTGGGTTTGGCCATCGCCAAGCGGGGAGTGGAGACGGCCGGTGGAAAGATTTGGTTTAATACCAGACCGGGGCATGGAACCTCTTTTTTCCTGTCTTTTCAACTTCTCAAAACCCCCGACAAACAGGTGAAGTTGAATTGATTGTTATTGCTGAACTGAAGCTATGAAGTTGGCCAGGAGCCTTTTTTTAATCCACCTGATCGGGGTAGGATTTTTGTTTGAAACGCATGGACAGCAAATCACCTGCAAACAGTTTGTGGTTGATTCAACGTCAAATGTCTTTGTTCTGGACTCCTTAACAGCAATCAACAGCAGTATCGAAGTGCAAGACGCATCCGGTCAGACAATTCCATTTGTCTATGACAGCAATTGGGGAATAATAAGGATTGACTTTGAGGGCAGCCCTCCCGATTCTGTTGAAGTCTGTTTTCAAACCTTTCCTTTTAGTCTTCACCAAATTTACTCCAACAGGAATCTGGCTGACGATTATGACTCCACGGCACTGTTTAAAGAACGGAAGCCGGCCACGGAGGTATTTGATTTTAGGGAGGAAATTTTTCCGAGGAGCAACCTGAACAAGTCAGGAAACCTGACGCGGGGGATATCTTTCGGAAATTCCCAGAACGTATTTGTAAATTCCTCCCTAAATCTCCAGATTGAAGGGGAACTCACGGATAATCTCAAGCTTCGGGCAAGTATTACGGATCAGCAGGTTCCTTTCCAGCCGGAGGGAAACACCCAGCAACTACAGGATTTTGATAACGTGATTTTGGAACTGTACAATGACAAGATGTCCCTGTCGGCCGGTGATATAGTGCTTTCCCAAAGGAGATCCGAATTTTTGCGGTACAACAAAAATGTCCAGGGACTTTCCTTTACCTCCAATTATCAGATCAGCGGAAACTGGGAAGCCTCTTCCCAGGGAGGCATTTCAATTGCCAAGGGAAAATTTGCATCCACGGAGCTACCGGTGATGGAAGGCGTATTGGGACCCTATAAAATCAAAGGGCCGCAAAATGAAAGGTTTGTGATCATTATGGCCAATTCAGAAAAGGTTTTCCTTGATGGGAAACTGCTCAAGCGTGGTTTTAATAATGATTACACCATTGACTACAACCAGGGTGAAGTTACCTTTACCACGAATGTACTGTTGACCCAGTATTCCCGCGTCAGGATTGACTATGAATATGCCGAGCGGAATTTTTCGAGGGCCATCCTTACGGCAAACCATATTCAGGAAAACGACAACGTATCGCTCTATTTCAACTTTTATCAGGAAAAGGACAACCGGAACAAGCCATTGTTTTTCGACCTGACCGATGAGCATAAAATATTAATGGCCGGTATAGGTCATGACCTTGAAGCCGCGGTGGCGCCGAGCGTGGACAGCATTGCTTTTGATCCAAACCGTATTTTATACAGGAAGGCGAGTATGTTGGATTCTGATGGCAACCGGACAGTCTACTATGAATACTCCACCGATCCGGATGATGCATTTTATGCATTGAGTTTTACCCAAACCGGTGCGGGAAAGGGCGATTATGTCAGGCAACAGCAGTTGGCCAACGGCGTCGTGTATGCTTATGTGCCTCCGGTGCAAGGGAGTCCCCAGGGCGATTTTTCCATATATTCGGCCCTACCCGTCCCCAACAAAAAGCAGATGGTGACGGCCGGAGCGAAAATCTCATTAAGTCCTAATTCTAATTTTTATACGGAAGTTGCCCTTTCCGAAGACGACCCGAATCTCTTTTCGGATATCGACCAGGATCAGGAAAAGGGATTTGCCCTCAAATCAGGTTTTGCCTCCCAGAAAAAGATCGATTGGTTGGAGGGATACCTATTCAGCGGTATGGCGGAATTTGAGTATAACTCCAAAAATTTTTCATTTATAGACCGCTACAGGTCCATAGAATTTGACCGGGATTGGAGTCTGTCTCCTGAGGATCTGCAAATGAAAGCAGCGGAAAAAATTTTAACCGCACAGCTTGAACTTCAGCAAGACCATGAAAATCTCAGCTCCTACAGCTTCAAGTTAAGAGACAGGCAGGATATGCTCACGGGAGTACAGCAAACTTTTACTTTGAATAAAAAGATCGGAAATAGGGTGCTGTTAAGCAATGATTTGTTTTTTCTGGACAGTGAGGTTAGGGATTTGCGGTCCAGGTGGCTTCGGTATGATGGTTCCATCCAGTACCGGAGTAAAGTCCTGGTGCCGGGCTACAGGTATCGGATCGACAGAAACAATGTTATGGCCGCTGGCTCCGACTCTACTGTAAGTACAGCCATGAATTTCAAGGAGCATCAGTTGTTTTTTACAACGAACGACACCCTGTCTTATTCCTTTTTTGGCGAAGCTGTCTGGCGGGAAGACAAATTTCCCGTCGGGGGAGATATGGTGCCGCATACAAGCTCCTTCACCTCCAAATACGGTTGGCGGAAAAAATTCGGGCTGCATGATGTACAGGGGACTTTTACTTATAGAAAGCTCAGCCACCTTTCAGAGGAACTGCCCGAGGAAACGACGATCATGGGGAGATTAGACTATTCCAGTAGCCTGCTAAACAACAACCTCAGGAACGAATTGAGTTACTCCATCGGCAACGGACGGGAACTGAGGCGGGAATTTATTTTTCTCCCAGTGCCCACCGGAGAAGGAACCCACACCTGGAGAGACGACAATGGTGACGGCGTGCAACAGTTGAATGAATTTTATCTAGCCATCAATACGGAAGAAAAAAATTTCGTTAAAATTTTTGTGCCCACGGATGAATATATCCTGGCTTATACAACGCTGTTCAACTACCGGCTGCACGCGGGTTTTCCCGACCACTGGCGGGAGGAGGAGGGATTAAAATTCTTTTTGCAAAAATTTTCCAACAGCACCAGTTGGGATGTGGAAAAAAAAGTGACGGACGGCGGATTATCGCAGCGAATCGGCCCTTTTACCCAGGGTATTGACAGTGAGTCGTTGATTTCAGCAAGAACAAACCTTCGTTCTACCGTTTTTTTCAACCGTTCCTCCGTACGTTATGGATTGGATGCCTCCTATGCCAATCGGCAGCATAAGCAGTTGCTTACCGGAGGATTTGAGGATATGCTGCAGGAGGATTGGACACTGAATACCCGGTACCACTTCAGCCCATCCTTTAATGTGAATCTGGTAGCGAATGCCGGATCCCGGTGGGCTGCCTCGGATTTTATGGACAACAGGAACTATGAAATAGATCAATATTCCCTGGGGCCGGGGCTCGTATGGCAGCCAAGCTCGTTTTTCAGGAGCACGGGAAAATACAGTTATACTTTCAAAAAGAACCTTGCAAATACTGAAATAGACGAAAAGGCGACCCTCAATGAAGTGGAACTGAATTTTAGGTTTGCCAGGGCCATTAAAACTACGGCAAATGCCCAGTTGAAGTACACCAATATCAGCTATAACGGGCAGTACAATTCACCCACAGGGTATGAAATGTTGCAGGCGCTCACCGTGGGCAACAATTATACCTGGAGGCTGAACTTGCTTCAAAAAATAGGGGAGGGGCTTCAGATGAATATCAGTTATGAGGGGCGGAATTCCGAGGGCCTGGAACGGCTGGTCCATACGGGGAGAATGCAGGTGACGGCGCTTTTTTAGTATTGGGTAGGGAGTATTGAGTATTGAGTATTGAGTATGGTGTATTGGAGTATGGGGCTGGTGAAGTGATGACAACAGCCGACGGTAGGCGGCTTGAGACTTTGATTTACGATCCACGCCTGATGGTTTCTGTTAAAAAAATCCTGATTTACTGCCGACCCGGACACCGCTCCAGCGGGGTCGGTTCTATTAGCATTTTTTCAGGATGTAACTCCTATATAATCCTTTCCAGGAGAGTTCAAATCATAAATCGCTAGATCAGAGGCTTTGTAAATCCTTTCAACGGTTCGTCATCAAGCCTCCTGTCATGCCGCCTCCCATATCTTCCAAAAAATTCCTATCTTTGTCAGGCAGATTTAGTTGTTGTACTAATTATTGATATTCTAACAAATGCCCAAAACGATTCTGGTCACGGGAGGCTCCAAAGGAATTGGCAAAGCGATCCTGCTGAAATTCGCGGCAAGCGGATATGATGGCTTTACCTGCGCTAGAAAAATGCAGGATCTGGTACGCTTAAAAGAAGAAATTGAAGGCAACTTTTCCGGACGAAAGCTGTTTATTAAGGAAGCAGACCTGTCAAAAAAGGAGGAGGTACAGGAATTTGCTGCTTTTGTAAGGGAGCATACCACGCCGGAGGTCATCGTCCACAACGCCGGTGATTTTATTCCGGGATCCATACATTCTGAGCCTGAAGGAAACTTTGAACATATGATGCATACCAATCTGCATAGCGCCTATTATTTGACCCGGGAGTTTTCGGAGGCTTTTATTCAAAGGAAAAGCGGGCATATTTTTACCATCGGTTCCATAGCCGCGTTGGGCGCTTATCCCAACGGCGGCAGTTACGCCATATCCAAGTGGGCTCTACGCGGATTTACCCAGTGTCTGAGGCAGGAAATGACGGAATACGGCGTGAAAGTGACTTCTATACTCGCGGGGGCTACCTGGACGGCAAGTTGGGAAGGAATAGATCTACCGGAGGAAAGGTTTATGAAAGCGGAAGATATTGCCGATGCGGTATGGGCGGCCCATGCGCTGTCTCCAAATGCCGTGGCAGAAGAAATCGTGGTCAGACCCCAACTGGGTGACATATAAAGAAAGCGGCGATGGAAATAAAGGAAAGCATGAGCACAACGGATCACATTTACAGGGAGTACTGTAACAGCCTGACCGCCTATCAAAGAAGAAAAACCCTTGAAGTGAAAGTTGGCGATTTGGTTATAGGCGGGGATAACCCGATCGTGGTCCAATCTATGACCACGGTGGATACCATGGACACGGAAGGTTCCGTGGCGGAGTGTATTCGGATGATCGAAAGTGGCTGCCAACTGGTAAGAATTACTGCGCCCAGCATCAAAGAAGCGGAAAATTTAAAAAATATTAAAGATGGCTTGATCAAAAGGGGATATCATACGCCCCTTGTTGCGGATATCCACTTTACTCCGAACGCGGCGGAAGTAGCAGCGCGGATCGTGGAAAAGGTCCGGATAAACCCCGGAAATTACGCCGACAAAAAGAAATTTGAGGTCATCGATTACACGGATGCAGCGTACCAGGCAGAGCTGGAGAGGATCCGGGAGCGTTTTTTGCCCCTGGTAAAAATATGCAAAGCCCATGGGACCGCCATGCGGATAGGTACAAATCATGGGTCCCTTTCTGACAGGATCATGAGCCGTTATGGCGACACACCTTGGGGAATGGTGGAGTCCGCCCTGGAATTTCTAAGGATCTGTGAGGATGAGCAGTATTTTGATATTGTGATATCCATGAAATCCTCCAATACCCAGGT
>DATGOS010000067.1:0-6569 GCA_035305725.1 Cyclobacteriaceae bacterium | reverse complement strand
GAAGGTAAAGCCTAAACAACAGGTAAACATAGGCTTGGATGCATTTCCCGAAAAGAAACTGACCGGTATCGTCTCCAGGGTAGCCAATGTAGGCCAGCAGAGACCCAATTCAGACGCGAAGGTATTTGAGGTGATTATACTGGTCAATGAAAGCGATCCGCTGTTGAGGCCCGCCATGACCACGAGCAACGCCATAATCGCGGAGAAGCTGGACAATGTATTGTATGTTCCTTTGGAGGCGGTCCATGTGGAAAATGACAGCATCAATTATGTGCATATGAACAACGGTACCAAGCAGGAAGTAAAATTAGGCCTGTCCAACACCAACGAGGTGGTCATAGAAATGGGTTTGGAAGAGGGCGACAGGGTATACCTTTCCATTCCAAATTGGGGAGACGGACTGGCGGTAAACCTGCTTGACGAATTGAACGGAAAAAGGAACGAGGATGAATTTTCAAGCCCTGGTGAGGAAGTAACCGAGCTGCCTGCGGAAAGACAAAACAGGAGGCCCGGAAACAGGCGACAACAAAACATCGCAGGTACGTCCGCCAATTGATGATGCACACACGGGTAAATAATTTAAGAAGCGGGCATGTTTGATTCACGTATTCTAGCTAATTTTTATATCGCCATGGAGGCGGTGGTAGCCAACCGGTTGAGGTCTTTGTTGACAGCCCTGGGAATTATTTTCGGTGTGGCGGCGGTGATTGCCATGCTCGCCATAGGAAACGGGGCGCAGCAGGAAATCCTGGAACAAATCAAACTGGTCGGGGTAAACAACATCATCATTGAACCTATTGTCGAACAAATCGAGGAAGAGGTGGAGGCATCGGGATCAGGCGTGGGTGCGGAAAAACCGAAGTTTTCACCCGGACTGAGAATGCAGGACATCGAAGCCATAGAGGCAACAGTAACGGGCATCGAAAGAATCAGCCCTGAAGTGATCCTGGACACCCACATTGTCAAGAGCGGTATAAGAAGATCAGCAAAACTCGTGGGGGTGACACCGGAGTATTTTGACATCACCAATTTTGAACTAAGGGAGGGGAAAATGTTTTCTGAGGCCAATCTCTCAAAAGGTGATCCTGTGTGCATCATCGGAAGAGGCGTGCAGACAAAGTTTTTCAGCAAGGAAAATCCGATCGGAAAAATGATTAAAAGCGGAAACCAATGGCTGCAAGTAATCGGCGTCCTGGAAGAACGGATTGTGTCCGACCAGACCTTGGCCAAATTGGGCATCCGGGATTATAATATGGATGTTTATATTCCCATCCAGACCATGTTTGTACGTTACAAAAATCGTGACATGATTACGGCTGGCAATATTCTCGCCGCAAGATCAAACAACAATTCCGGTGGCGCTTCCCAGTCACCGGCCAATTACCACCAGTTGGACAAGCTGGTTGTTCAGGTAAAAGAAAGTAACATGCTGAACCCCACGGCTGAAGTGATCAGCAGAATGCTGGAGAGAAGGCATCTCAATGTGATCGACTATGAGATCACAATACCTGAACTTTTGCTTAAACAGCAACAGCGTACCCAGAACATATTTAATATCGTCCTGGGGGCCATTGCGGGCATATCCCTCCTGGTGGGAGGGATAGGAATCATGAACATCATGCTTGCCTCTGTGATGGAAAGGATAAAGGAAATCGGGTTGAGGTTGTCCCTGGGCGCCAAAAAAACCGATATTGTCAACCAGTTTTTGTTTGAAGCCGTGATGATCAGTGTGTCCGGGGGCATTATTGGAGTAATTCTTGGCATTATACTGGCCAGCCTGGTTTCTAAGTTCGGCGATTTCCCCACGATCATCACTTTTTCCTCCATATTTATTTCTTTTAGCGTGGCAGCCACTGTCGGGCTGGTGTTTGGCATCACTCCGGCAAAAAGAGCGGCAAATCAGGATCCCATAACTTCCCTTAGATATGAATAGACTTGCTATTTTTAGTATTGCACTTTTCTTTTCTCTTAATTCTTTCGTCACTTTTGGGCAGGACAAGGTCAGCTTTACGCTGCAGGATATCGTGGCCAGGGCCAAAGCCCAGTCCACAGCCGCCCTGCGGGTGCAGACCATAAAAGAAAACCGCTTCTGGCAATACCGTCTGTTCCGCTCCAATTACAATCCCCAACTTTGGCTGAGGGGTGAGGTCCCCAACTATACCCAAGCCGTCAACAACGTTACCCAACCGGACGGAAGCATCGAATTTCGTGAGGTAAAGCAAAATTTCGTTGATCTGGAACTTGGTTTACAACAGGTGGTATCTCCTACCGGGGGAATTGTCTCTGTGAATTCATCCAGCAGCAGATTCGACAATTTCCTGGCGCCCGAAGGGCAAAGGGCAAGATATAGTGGGGTGCCGGTCAACATCCGGCTCAACCAGCCCATTTTTGCCTTTAATCCCTACAAATGGGACAAAAAGATAGAACCGCTGCTCTATGAGGAAAGCAAAAGGGAATTTGTTGAAGAAATGGAACAAATCAGCCAGATCGCCACGCAGTTGTTTTTTGACTATCTCCTGGCACAGGTAAACCTGGATATTGCCGAAAAAAACCTGAAAAACACCGAAGATATTTATAGGATCGAAAACGGCAGGTACAATATCGGCACGACCTCCGAGGACAGGCTCCTACAGGTTGAACTTCAGGTATTAGAGGCAAAACAGGATATGGCGGCAGCTAGATTGGACATGGAAACAAGCATGTTGTCTTTAAAGTCCTATGTAGGCCTGAATGAAAGTGCTGACGTACACCTCATCTTGCCCGATAACATTCCCTCCATCATGGTGGATGTGGACAGGGCAATCGAGTTGGCGTTCCAAAACAGATCTGAATCATTGGGTTTTGAGCGGCAGCTTCTGCAGGCGGAAGAGTCCGTGGCCAGGGCCAAAGGCCAGCAGTTCCAAATGAGCCTGAATGCCAGCTATGGTTATAATAACGCTGCCTCCACCTTCGAAAACATCTACATCAATCCCAATCAGGAAGCCCGCGTTAATATTGGGGTCAGTATGCCTATCCTGGACTGGGGACGTACCAAGGCACGTATGGAACAGGCCCGTGCCAACCAGCGCCTTGCGGAGTATACCGTAGAACAGGAGACGATCAACTTTGAGCAGGAGATCTATACCATGGCCAGAAATTTTCAAATGCTGGAAGACCGCCTCGAAATCACGGAGCTCTCCGATAAGGTCGCGGAAAAGCGCTATGAAATTTCCCGGGACCGGTATCTCACAGGCAGGGTTACAATCACCGACCTAAACATTGCCCAGACGGAAAAAGATGCCAACAAAAGGGCCTATATTTCCTCACTCCGGGAATATTGGACAGCCTATTACCAGCTTAGACAGCTCACCCTGTATGATTTTGAGAACAACATTTTGTTGTACGTTCCCGACGGAGATTAAAAAAATAGGTTAATCTTCTTTTTATTTATTTTTGGGCAGTCGTCCAGCCTTTTTAAGTGCCTCATGTATCAGCCATTCCAATTGTCCATTGGTGCTTCGGAATTCCTCGGCTGCCCATTGCTCCACGGCTTTCATCAGTTTCTCGTCAATCCTTAGGGCAAAAGGCTTCTTCTTGGCCATAGCTTAATCGCAGTTATGGATAAAGGGTCCCTACGTTCAACACCGGATTAGGGCTTCGGTCCGAGCAGAGCACGACCATCAGGTTACTCACCATGGCAGCCCTTTTTTCATCGTCAAAATCAATAATGTCTTTTACTTTTAAGTCTTCCAAGGCCATCTCCACCATTCCCACGGCACCGTCTACAATCTTTCTGCGTGCGGCAACAATAGCGGTGGCCTGCTGCCGCTGGAGCATGGCGCTGGCAATCTCTGAAGAATAGGCCAAATGGGAAATCCTGGCTTCCAATACCTTTATCCCCGCATGTTTGAGGCGGTCGATAATTTCATCCTCCAGGGATTTATTGACTTCTTCTACGCCGGATCTGAGCGTAATTTCTTCATGCTCTGTTTCAAAATCATCATAAGGATAGATTCCTGCCATTTTTCTCACAGCCGCATCCGCCTGCAAATGGACGAAGTTTTCATAATTATCCACATCGAAGGAGGCTTTGAAAGTGTCTTCCACCTGCCAAACCACAATAGTTCCTATCATCACAGGATTGCCTATCTTGTCGTTCACTTTAACAGGCTTGTTTTCGAAATTCCGTACCCGTAAAGAAATCCTTTTCTTAACCATAAACGGATTTACCCAAAAAAATCCGTTAGTTTTCACCGTGCCTTTGTATGCTCCGAAAAGCAACAATACCCTTGCCTTGTTCGGCTCCACAATGAAAAAGCCTGGAAGTATAAAAATAAATGCCAAAAACAAAATTATCCCGGTCAGGAAGAATCCAAGGATAAACACCGTAATAGCCAATGCAAAAACGATAAGCCCAACGGACACCATCAGATAGCCCGAGAGCGGTTTAGATGCCTTTTCCATATTATTTTGATATTATAATGATATCATAAAAAACGGAATATCCATAGGAAGGGTTGTATTCCGGGATGGATTTTTTACGAGAACTCATACTCCCGGTTGGGCAGGAGGGCTTTTACCTGCCGCCGGACAGGTAACAAGAACGGAAGAAAGCATCCCAGTCACCTGTACTTATCGTGTAAGCCCTGCCCCTGAATCACCAGAGGGCGCATCTTCTCAATCCGGCTCAACTTAGTCTTCTCCTGCTTCGCGCTGTCGATATGCTCAAGGTATTCGTTTTGCTTGGATGGCGAAAGTTGCTGAAAGTGCTTTTCAAAATTTTCGTCGTCGCGAAATACGGCTTCCAACAATGGCGGAATCGGAAGTTGTTCCTTTTTCTGGGGCGTTAATCGTTTGCCTTGTTTTTCATTTTCTATGGCTTCCCGGATATAATCCAATATTCCTTCTTCATCTATTTCCGCCGCAGACCGGAACCGCCACTGCCTTTGGGCTTTGGTCTTTCCTTCCGAAGCATTGACCAGTACTTTTTTCTTATCTTCCAAAAAACTTCCATTGAAAAACCACAGTGCAAAAAACGACTTGAACCCGGCAATTCCGACTACATTCTTCCCTTTATAGGTGAATACGGGTATACCCCATTTGGTGGTTTCTTTCAATCCCGTCTTTAAAATTATGGCTTTGAGAATAGCCAGTTCTTCTTTCCAGGTTTTCATCATTTCTTATTTGAAGCACTTGCCTACCTGTAGTATTTCGGTCTAGTTCAGAGGAAATTATTTACTTATACAAGGTAATATATGATAAACCCTTAATATATTCCTCCTGTTTGCTTCCTTTTCCATGCTATTAATGTCTCATCTGTCATTATTCTTTTCGTCAGCTTTGCCTACTGAAACGCCCATTCCAAACAGCTCATTGAGGCTATGGCTGACCAATATTACCTTTCCGGGTCCACATGCATATTGTCTCGGCGATTAAACAGCCTGGACAACAAAAAACCGGTGAGAAAGATCACCAGCGTACCGAAAACGATGGTTAGGTTGGCGTGAAAAGGGCTTCTAAATCGCGTCCAAAGGCCATCCGTAAACAAAACCGGGGACAAACTCATCCAGGCAATGACAATGACGCCAAGGACCACGCCCGTCAGCGCGTCGATTTTTCTTACCTTCTTGCTCATATACCCCAGGAGAAAAAGTCCAAGTATTCCTCCGCTAAAAATGGATGCCAGTGCCCACCAGGCATCCAGGGCACTCTCCACACCGTCAAACGCCAGGGCTACGACGATACTGAGTACCCCCATGATGATGGATGACACCGTGAGCACCCGCACTTCCTCTTTCTCGCTTATATTTTTATTGATATACTTTTTGAAGTGGTCGGACAAAATTACCGTGGCGGAGCTGTTGACACTGGTGGATACGGTACTCATACCTGCCGCAAAAATTGAGGCGATCAGCAGGCCTGTCATTCCGGTAGGTAAACCGGATACAATAAAATATGGAAAAATTTTGTCTGCATTTTCAGGACCCTGAAGGTTTTCCGGCAGTAACTCAGGCATGGCCTGGTAGTAGGAAAACAGGGAGGTTCCTATAAAAAAAAACAACAGAGAAACCGGAACATACAGCAAGCTTCCCATCCAGGTAGACTTGATGGCGTCTTTCTCGTTCCTGGCGCTGATATACCGCTGTACGTAGTTCTGGTCAATACCGAAGTTCTGAAGGTTAATAAACAGGCCATATATCAGGATCACCCAGAACGTAGCTTCTGAAAGGTTCCAGTCCAGGCTGCCCAAACTAAATTTGTCCGCCGCGGAAGCAATTGAAAACACCTGGCCCGGTCCTTCCGGCATCGAAAAAAAAATGATCAGGAGACTGCCCAATGCTCCGGATATCAAAACAATCCCCTGTATGGCATCCGTCCAGACTACCGCCTCTAATCCCCCTAGGGTCGCATAAATGGTCACACTGATGCCAGTCACGATAATTATCGTCGGTATGCTCCACCCGAAAAGCGCATTCATCGGCAGGGCCAAAAGATACATAATCGCCCCCATTCTGGCCAACTGCGTCAACAGATAGCAGATAGATGCATAAATTCTTGCCCATGAGCCAAACCGCATTTCCAAATAATAA
>DATGOS010000066.1:0-3198 GCA_035305725.1 Cyclobacteriaceae bacterium | reverse complement strand
AGAAGGTTGAACAACAATGAACGTGCCCTGAGGGTTGGTTCAAGAACAGATGCCTCTACATCGGGTAACTGGGAATAATTTGGATATTCAGGAAAAATATAATCTTAAAGCATATTACAGCGATAAATTTGATGTGGAACAGACATCAAATTTATCGCTTTTCTTATATACCCATGCCTTGGCCATTATGGCAAAAAACGCAAATGGCTCGGTCATTGGCTGCCATCTATATACTTTTGATGAAAACGGGGAAATCCCGGAAATTGTTGAAAAGGATTTGTTCATAAATGCGGAAAATACCGCGGGGAAGCTGTTCATCTACAACAGCCATTTTTGCCTGGTTCCCAGTGTTCTTTTTGATCCTTCCGTAAAATCTACCTTTCTGAAATTTTCCAGCAGGGTCGATGAGGAAAAACAGGAGGTGTTTTATGAAGGTGTGGACAGCAACAATCTGCAGGTGGTGGGGGCGATTGACAAGGAGGTGCTGTTGGTTTTTGACCAGGGACTTCCGGACCTTGAAATCACCCATGCTTCCAGTCTGATCCTTTCCTACCTGCTTAGCGATAAAAACAACATGCTGGGACAGGAATTATATGTCTTTGCTGAAGACGGGCATGTTTTTCTTGCGGGTTTTGGCGGAAGCGAACTGAAGATTTTTAACAGGTTTCCGGTCAGGGGTGAGCAGGATTTCCTCAAATATACATTTGCCGTCCTTCACCAACTTGGTTTCGACCGCATGCACTGCAGGATTACTTGTTTGGGAAATTTGGAGGGAATTGGTGTCGATCCCGGAAGTTTAAATATATATTTTAAATATTTGCTTCATGAAGTGCCCAAGCTAAACCAAACCTATTCCCCGGGGGCGGAGGGCTTCAAAGAATCAAAGTTGCTCGAGGCTTATTGGACTGTTTGATCCCTTCACATTATGAAAAAGATCGCTATTTTTCCCGGGTCATTTGATCCCTATACCTACGGACACCATGACATTGTGATGAGGGGCCTGAATATTTTTGATCACGTGATCATAGCTATAGGCTACAATACCGCGAAGAAAAACAGGTATTTTGATATAAACCTGATGGTTTCGAAGATTGAAGAAGTCTATGCCGACACGCCCGCTGTCAGTGTGTTGGTTTACAATGAGCTGACTTCTACCCTGGCCAAAAAACACAATGCCGGCTTCCTTCTTAGAGGCTTAAGGAACACTACTGACTTTGAATATGAAAACTCCATCAGCCAGATGAACAGGTATCTGAACGAAGGGCTGGAAACCGTTTTTCTGATCACGTCGCCGGAATACGCTTCCATCAGTTCGACCATCATCCGGGAAGTCCACACGTATGGCGGAAGCGTCAATAAGTTCCTGCCTTATGAAGTCTGAACATGGGGGACCATCTTTAGGAATCGCTTGTAAAGATACCGCATGGAGGGATAGGAATTGATCAGGGCTGTTTTTGCTTCCTGATGGGTAAGCCATTGTATATCATCAATACCCTCCTCGAGTTGAGGTTTCATGTTGCTGTCGTCGAGGTTTTCCATCACATACCAATACGTTTTTTTTAAGATGCTCTTCCTGTTTTGCGTATAGGTATGCCAGGTCAAGCAGATTTCCGCACCCAGCTTGACCTTGATGTTACATTCTTCTTCTACTTCCCTCACCGCACAGGACTGCGGCGTTTCGCCTTTGTCTAATTTCCCTTTGGGAAGATCCCATTTGCCCAAACGGTGAATGAACAGTACCTTGTTTCCTTTGGTGACCACACCGCCCGCGGCTTTAATAATGGAAAACCTGCTTTTAAGGGTTCGTTTGAGTTCTTCTTTTTGTGGAGATATCAGGGTGATGGAGTCCAGGTCTTTAAGTTTTCTGGTGCGAAGCAAAAAAAGTAGCTTGATGATGATGTTCTTTGAAGGGTTGGCAATCAATACATCATCTTTAAAGGCGGAATAGCTTGGCAAGTCAGGCGGATTGTCAAAGACTGCTTCAAAAGTTTTTCCCTTTCCCAATTCCCCGAACGAAAGAATATCCACTGGCTTGTCATTGATAAAAATTCTCATAGCCACAAATTTTTCAATTCAAAATTGCAGAAAATATTTAGCCTCTACAATGTTGGTTATGAATATTACCAGTAATTTTAACCATGGAATTATTGGATAGCGAAACAGCTTCCCTGGTAGCGGGGAAATTGATGGAAATAAAAGCAATCAAACTGCAGCCCAAACAGCCTTTTACCTGGGCATCAGGATGGAGGTCGCCTATTTACTGTGACAACCGGTTGGCCCTTTCCTATCCCCTGATAAGGAACCTGATCAAGGAGAGACTGACACAGGTGGTAAGGGAAAGATTTCCCCAGGCCGAAGCCATTGCGGGAGTCGCCACCGCTGGCATTCCGCAGGGAGCGCTATTGGCGGATGCACTCGAACTCCCGTTTCTATATGTGCGGTCAAAACCAAAAGGCCACGGCATGGGAAATAGCATAGAAGGCAAAGTTACTGCAGGACAAAAAGTGCTTGTGGTCGAAGATCTGGTTTCCACGGGAGGAAGTTCATTAAAAGCGGTAAAGGATCTTAGAGACGCTGGATTCGACGTGTTGGGGATGGTGGCCATTTTTACGTACGGTTTTGAGCTGGCGAAAAGAAACTTTGAAGGGGCAGGTGTAAAATTAATCTGCCTGAGTGACTATGCATCCATGTTGCCGCAGGCGGTGTCGGACAGGTATATTTCTGAAGAGGACCTGTCCTCGCTGGATACCTGGAGGAAGGATCCCGGAAACTGGGAGCCTGAGCGCTAAGTGCGGCTAATATTCCCCGGATATTCCCAGCCCAAAAAGGGCAAAATCATATTTCACAGGGTCAGAGGGATCAAGTTTTCTCAAATTTTTCGTCAGTTCCATGGCAGTAAGCCAGTCGGTTTGTTTTCGGGTAATTAAACCCAGCTTCCGGGCCACGCGGTCCACATGGAGATCACAGGGACAGATCAACTGGTAAGGCTTTATCTTATTCCAAATACCAAAATCAACTCCATTGCCATCCTGACGCACCATCCAGCGCAAAAACATATTGATCCTTTTGCATGCTGCTTTTCTTTTTGGGGTGGCTACATGTTTGCGGGTTCTATGGGGTGCATCCGGGTGCTGGAAGAAAAAGTCATGGAAATTGGCCAACAGCTTTTCCATTACGTCCGGTGAATCATCCCAACCT
>DATGOS010000065.1:0-2161 GCA_035305725.1 Cyclobacteriaceae bacterium | reverse complement strand
CCGCCCAGGCAAAACAACTGGCTACCGCACTTGTAAGGGGCGCTTTTGAATATCAGGGTCAAAAATGTTCCGCCGCTTCCAGGGCATACATTCCCTCCAATCTTTGGGAGGAAGTAAAGACTTGGATGCTGAAGGACCTTGCTGCCATAAAAATGGGCGGCGTTGAGGATTTCAGAAATTTCATCAATGCGGTTATTGATGAAAAGTCGTTTGATAAAATAGTCGGTTACCTTGATCGCGCCAGGGAAAGCCCTTTGGTGGAATTTATTGCCGGTGGCAACTATGACAAATCAACCGGTTATTTTATAGAACCCACTGTCCTGGCCGTACAGGATCCAATGTACGAAACTATGCAGGAAGAACTGTTTGGCCCCGTACTGACTGTGTACGTCTACCATGAAGAACATTTCGAAACGGCCCTGGAGCTGGTGGACAACACCTCTCCCTATTCATTAACGGGCGCAGTGTTTGCCCAGGACAGATATGCAATAGAACTGGCATCGCAAAAACTAAGAAACGCGGCAGGAAATTTCTACATCAACGACAAACCCACCGGTGCCGTGGTTGGCCAGCAGCCTTTTGGCGGCGCGCGGGCTTCCGGCACCAATGACAAAGCCGGCTCCATGATCAATCTGCTTCGGTGGGTATCGCCGCGGACCATCAAGGAGAATTTTCTTAGCCCTACCGACTTCCGTTATCCTTTTCTCGAGGAGGAATAGCCCCCTTAGTTCTCATAGCTCAAACTGCCCTGGCCGTCGGTCATACGAAATCTTCTTTCTTGCTTTTTGCGTCTGCGGTAAATTCCCTGAACTTGTGTTCCGCATCCAGCTTACATATCAGCAGCACATTGCCGGTATCCGTGACCAGGTAATTGTCCAGCCCCTGTACCACCACCAGCTTTTCCGGACTCACTTTTATATAGCAGTTGTTGGTTTCATACAGCAGGGCATTGGCTTCTACCACATTGCCTTGTCCGTCCTGAGTTTGCAATTCGTACAGCTTTTGCCAGGAGCCGATATCGGCCCAATGAAAATCCCCCAGCACCATGTACACCGATTCGGATTTTTCCATGACGCCGTAATCTATAGAGATGTTTTTTACCAGGCTGTAGGCCTTCTTTAAAAATTCGCCTTCACTTTCCGTGAAAAAATATGCTTTCCCTTCTTCAAACACCTCCGCCAGTTCCGGCAAATGCAGTTCAAACGCCCGGATGATGCTTTCATTTTTCCAGACAAAAATTCCCGAGTTCCAAACATAGTCCCCGCTTTCAAGGAATGTGGTGGCCAGTTCCCTGTTTGGTTTTTCAATGAAGGTTTTTACTTTCTTGACCACCCTATCCGAGCCGTCAATAAATTGTATATAACCATAACCTGTCTCCGGCCGATTGGGCTTTATTCCGATCGTCACGATGTGGTTCGGGATTTCGGCAGCCTTAAGTGCGTCGAATATTCTTGCTTTAAAAAGTGACTCGTTCAGGATCAGGTGGTCCGCAGGCGTTACAATTACCTTTGCGTCCGGATCTGTGTTCCGGATTTTGTAGCTGGCATAGGCAATGCAGTTGGCAGTGTCCCTTTTTAGCGGTTCGGACAAAATATTCTCTTCTTTTATCTCCGGAAGTTGGGTTTTGACCAAATGAGAATACTTGGCCTGGGTGACGACCATCAAGCGCTCGGGGGAGGTAAATGACGCGAACCGCTCATAGGTCATCTGCAGCAATGACCTGCCCGTACCCAGTACATCCAGAAACTGTTTTGGTTTTGCGTCCATGCTATGGGGCCAGAACCGGGATCCGATTCCTCCGGCCATGATCACTACAAAGGGTTTTTCATTCATTATAAAGGGATTAAACGATGCCTTCTTTCATTAAATCATGGATATGGACAAAACCGATAATCCTTTCCCCCTCCATGGCGATTAATTGTGTGATGTTGTGTTCCTTCATCTTATTGAGCGCGCGGATTGCAAATTCCTCTTTGGAAATGGTTTTGGGATTTACTGTCATGATATCCGTGGCCCTTACCGTGCTCAGATCAGGCTTTTTTTGCAACATCCTCCGAAGGTCTCCATCGGTGATCACCCCTACCAGGCGCTCCTTGCTGTCTACCACCGCCGTAGCTCCCCTGCGTTTCCCGCTGATCTCCAAGATCACCTCGGTCAGGTT
>DATGOS010000064.1:0-3083 GCA_035305725.1 Cyclobacteriaceae bacterium | reverse complement strand
GGATTGAACGAGACCTGGGTTTGGAATTTGGCAAATGGGACATGCCTAAGGTAGATCCTATAACTTTTCAATCTACACTTCCGCAGGTATTTTTCGGAGGCGATGCGGCATTTGGCCCTGAAAATGTCATTACCGCAGTGGCGCATGGCCACCAGGCTGCCGTTTCCATCCATCTCTATTGTCAGGGAAAAGACATCACGCAGCGTCCTTCCCCCTATACCAACCTGGTAAGCCAAAAAATGGGGATCCACGAATGGAGCTATGACAGCAACGTGGCGGTGGACCAACGATTTGCAGTACCACAGGCGGATAAGGTATTGACGCTGACCGACCGGAAGAAGGAAGTGGAACTGGGTTTTGGGGTGGAGACTGGCTTTAAGGAGGCGCAACGCTGCCTAAACTGTGATGTGCAAACCGTTTTTACTGAAAATCTTTGCATAGAATGCGATGCCTGTATGGACATCTGCCCTACCTCCTGCATAACCTTCACCGAGAACGCGCCGGAAGCAGAACTTCGTTCGAAACTGGTAGTTCCTGCCGAAAATCTTTCCCAGGACCTGTTGGTTTCTTCAAATCTGAAAACCGGAAGGGTGATGGTAAAGGACGAAGACGTTTGCCTCCACTGTGGATTGTGCGCCGAAAGGTGTCCCACCTCAGCCTGGGACATGCAGAAATATTTTTATAGTGTAACGAAAGCGGGGAACTTATGAACTTAAATACAAATGGAGGCGCCAAGGTAAACGAATTTGTCGTGCGTTTTGCCAATGTGAACGGCACCGGGTCCGCCAGTGCGAATTTCCTCTTTGCCAAGGCGATTTTTCGAATGGGTATTCCCGTCAGTCCAAAAAATATTTTCCCCTCCAACATCCAGGGACTGCCTACCTGGTATGAAGTACGCGTCAGCGAAAAAGGCTATTTGGGCCGAAGGGAGGGTATTGACCTGATGGTGTGCGTAAACGCGCAAAGCATGCGCGAGGATGTGGAAGCGGTGAAGCCCGGTGGGTATTTTATGTACGACAGTTCCAAAAGACTGGCGGCGGAGTTTCGCAGGGAGGACATCCATTATCTGGGCATTCCCATGATGGAGATGGCCAATGCGGCATTTACCGAACCCCGGCTGCGCCAGCTTTTCAAAAACATCATTTATGTAGGTGCACTGGCAGCTTTGCTCAAGATAGAATTTGCCGTGTTGGAAAATTTACTTGCCGAACAGTTTGCCGGTAAGGAAAAGCTGATATCGCCCAATATTAAAGCCCTGAAACTGGGAATGGATTACGTTGCGGAAAATTTCGACAAGCATCTCGACTTTTATCTGGAGCGGAGAGATTTGGTGGGCAACAAGATTCTTATTGATGGCAACTCGGCCTGCGGTCTGGGCGCCGTGTATGGAGGAGCCACCGTGGTGGCCTGGTATCCCATTACACCCTCCACATCCGTCGCTGAAGCTTTCGAATCTTATGCCTCCAAGCTCAGGGTGGACCCGGAAACCGGCGAAAAAAAATACGCCATCGTCCAGGCAGAAGATGAACTGGCGGCCATGGGAATGGTGATCGGCGCCAACTGGAACGGTGCCAGGGCATTTACCGCCACCAGCGGTCCAGGCGTTTCCCTGATGAACGAGTTTATCGGATTAGCATATTTTGCCGAAGTACCCGCAGTGCTCATTGATGTGCAGCGTGCCGGCCCCAGTACCGGCATGCCCACACGGACCCAGCAGTCGGACATACAGTTGGCGGCCTATGCCTCCCATGGGGATACCCGGCACGTTTTGTTGTTTCCCGCCACCCCAAAAGAATGCTTTGAAATGACCGCTGATAGTTTTGACCTGGCTGACCAGTTGCAGACTCCTGTGATCCTGCTCACGGATCTGGACCTGGGTATGAACGACCATATCAGTGATCCTTTTGAATGGGATGAAAACCGGAAATACAACCGCGGGAAGGTTTTGACCGCTGAAGATCTAAACGAAATCGGCCGATACGGAAGGTATCTCGACACTGATGGAGACGGCATTCCCTACCGGACCTACCCCGGCACCCACCCTACCCTGGGCTCTTTTTTCACCAGGGGAACGTCCCGGGATGAGTACGCAAAATACAGTGAAGACGGGGCCGTATACAAAAGGAATATGGACCGGCTAATGGTAAAATGGGAAACCGCCAAAACACTGGTGCCTGCCCCGCACGTTTACCCAGGCAACAAGCAGGTTGAATTGGGGATGGTGTTTTTTGGCACCTCAACCCAATCGGCTGAAGAAGCCCTGGAAAAAATGGCGCACAAGGGCATCATGATGGATGCCCTGCGGTTAAAGGCTTTTCCTTTCAACAAACAGGTTGAAGACTTCATCGCCTCTCACCAAACGGTGTTCGTGATCGAACAAAACAGGGATGCCCAGATGCGGGGTCTTTTGATTCTTGAACTTCAAACGGATCCCGCCAAGCTTGTCCCTGTCTTAAACTACAATGGCATGCCCATCACGGCCCATGACATCATCAGCCGTATATCCCAGCATTTAACCCAGATTAATTCCCAACAACATGACTTACCTGCGACCTTTATTTAGACACCCGAAACTGCCGAAAAACAAGAATGGTTATACCATCAAAGAGTACGAAGGGGCACTTTCTACTTTGTGTGCGGGATGCGGGCATGACAGCATAAGTTCCGCTATTGTGCAGGCTTGTTTTGAGTTAGACATCGAACCGCACAAAGTGGCCAAGTTGTCGGGTATTGGCTGCTCCTCCAAAACCCCCACTTATTTCCTCGGAAATTCCCATGGCTTTAACTCCGTCCACGGCAGGATGCCTTCTGTGGCCACAGGAGCAAATATGGCCAATAAAGACATGGTGTACCTGGGCGTGTCAGGAGACGGGGACACTGCCTCTATTGGTATGGGGCAGTTCGTCCATGTGGTCCGAAGAAACCTCAATATGGTATATATCGTCATGAACAACGGGTGCTATGGTCTCACCAAAGGCCAGGACTCGGCCACGGCGGACCCGGGTTCCAAAAGCAAGGCGGGTTCTGTCAATCCTTTTCAGGCCATCGACCTTTGTAGCCTGGCTGTGGAGCTGGGTGCCACT
>DATGOS010000063.1:0-2676 GCA_035305725.1 Cyclobacteriaceae bacterium | reverse complement strand
AGCGGCTTGTTCCAGGGTCATGGAAGGGCATTACGAAGGGTAAATCCGAACATTCAGCAGGGGCTTTCGGGCAATTATTTCATGTATGATGCCATAGACCGATGGACGCCGGAAAACCCGGGCGGTTCCAAACCCAAAGCGTTCAACTGGTCGGAAGAGTACTGGAGGTCAAGCCATATCACGACCTACTTTTACCATGATATGTCTTTCGTGCGGTTGAAAAACGTTCAGCTTAGCTATAATTTGCCCGAATCATTTATGAACAAGGTGGGCGTGAAGAATACCAAAGTCTATGTATCAGGCCAGAACCCCTGGTTGGTGTGGGCCGCGCAGGATATTCAGGACCCGGAAAGCAGAAACGGGATGAATTCGTATCCCTTGATGAAGACATTCGCATTGGGTGCCCAGATATCCTTTTAACCAATAAAAGCATTTATTAATATTATTGTTATGAGACATTCTAAATATTTAATACTGATCCTGATCCCCGCGTTTTTGCTTATCGCCTGCGAGGACATATTGGATCAGGCACCTGTGGACAGGTATTCTGACCCCGTGGTTTGGTCAGATATTCAGCTTGCCAAATCATATTTGAACGCTATTTATGACCGGATTCCCAATGGATTTGAATTCCGTGGACATTCATATGCCACGGGGGTGTTTAGTTCAGAGACTGTACAGACAAAAGGCCAGCAACTGACGCCATTTGACCGGGGAGACTTGAGTCCGGACAACCTGGGAGATGACCGCGGCCAGATTACCTGGGACAATTTTCGGGAAATTCAAAGACTGAATGTTTTCCTGTCCAACATTGACGCGGTGCCGGATGCGTACAGCGAGTCCGAGCAAGAACGAATCAGGACCGAGGCGAATGTATTAAAAGGAGAAGCCTTGTTTTTAAGGGGTTTGTTTTATAGCGAGATATGTCGCAGCTATGGCGGTGTGCCGCTTTTTGACGCTCCCAATGAACTGGGAGATGACTTCCCGCAGTTGGGACGTGCTACGTTTGAGCAGACCATGAACTTTATTGTGGCCGACTTGGACAACGCTGCCCAGCTGCTCAATCTAAAAAGCGAAACGGTCATGGGTAGGGCCACCAAGGAAGCCGCATTGGCGTTAAAATCCAGGATGCTGTTGTTTGCCGCCAGTGACCTTACCGCCGACGGTACCGCGGCAAATGAATACGTAGGCTATGCCAGTCCGGACCGGACAGCTTTATGGACGGCGGCAAGGGATGCGGCGAAGGCGGTGATGGATTTGGGTACTGCCGAACTTTCAGACTTTGGCGCCCCTGATCAGGAAGCCGTAGCGGAAAATTATTTCGCATTTTTCAAAGCCAGGGATTTGTCTGACAAAGAAGTCATTTGGGGCAGAATGTACCGACCTGACGCAGGCATAACCATCTGGACCAACCGCTGGTGCGGTCCCAACGGATTGAACTGCTGGGGAAACAACGGCCCCTACGGAAACGTGGTGGACCAGTATGAAATGCAGGACGGTTCAAGGTTCTTTGACCACTTCACAGTCAACGGAAACAAGGAGTATATAAATACCTCTTCCACATTCACCAGTGAGAATCCTTATCATAACCGGGAGCCAAGGTTCTATGCCAGCATCTTGTATGACAGTGCTGTGTGGCAACCGCGTTTTTCTGATCTGGCGGATTTGGATCCGTTGGGAATTTATGACAGAAGGACCAGAATCGTCATCGAAAACGGCGTGGAAGTCAGCAAAAGATTTGGACTGGATTCAAGGCAGGGGCCTATATCCCCCCAGAACGGAGGGTTTACCGGTTATTTGTTGAAAAAGACACTTGATGATGCTGTGGAGGGAGCCAATGATCCCAATGAGAATATTGTGGTTTGGATTCGCTATGCCGAAATCTTGTTGAATTATGCGGAGGCTTCCCTGGAACTGGGGGACCATGGTACGGCAGCCACTTACATCAACATGATCCGTAACCGTGCGGGACTTCCTGATTTTACGGGCGATATTACCGCGGCACTGCGTCACGAAAGGGAAATTGAGCTTTTCATCGAAAACATCCGCTGGTATGACATCAGGAGATGGAAAATACTTGAGGAGGTCATGACCCCCGAACACTATGGGATGGACATCACGGAAGTAACCGAAAACGGTGTTACCACGACCACCTGGAAGCAGATCAACGCCGCCCCACAAAAGAATTTTCACGAGAAACTATATTGGATGCCAATCGAAAGGGATGAGCTAAACCGCTCTCCGAACTTGGTTCAAAATCCATTTTACGAATAGCAGCGGATTAGACATAGATGACGGCAGTCCCCGTTTCAGGAGAGAAGCTTTATTTTCTATGTCCGACTTTCGTACACCCCTTTGCCCCTCCTTTTGAAGGAGGGGTTTTTTTCGTTCCACTCAAATACTGAAGAAATAAGATATTTTGAAAATAAATGTCCGGTTATCAAACTCCAGCCGCCGGGAAATAAATGGATTGACCTCATCCACACGCCCTTCGTTATAGCCCAGATACATAAAACTTCCGGGTTTGTATTCCCAGCTCAGCAGACCGCTGATCAAATACTGGTTGCTGGTCTCCCGTTGGTCCAGGTAGGTGGATCCAAAAATGCCCTGAACGTGCAGCCGCACAAACAGGTCCTTCGTAAACATCCAGGTGGAATTGGACGATAAATTGAAAAA
>DATGOS010000062.1:0-3257 GCA_035305725.1 Cyclobacteriaceae bacterium | reverse complement strand
TCCGTCACCGTTGGTATACACCGTCCCGATGGGCATGTGGGTGCTCACTTGCTGGCCGGACTTGACGGAGATGGTTTTTAACCGGCTGTACATGGTATAAAAGTCACCATGCTTGATGATCACGGTGCCGCCCATGCCCGGCACGGTGGTGATCTTGGTGACCACACCGTCAAACACCGCCCGGACCGTCTCGTCGGCATTGGTTTGGATGTCTACCCCGTCGTTGGTTTCCATGATTCCCCGGAGGGTTGGGTGCGGATGGGTGCCATACCTGCCGGAGATAAACCCACTGGCGACCGGCCAGGGGATTCTGCCTTTGTTGCTTGCGAAAGAACTGGACAATGCTGCTCCTTCCGGAGTCAGGGGTATTTTGCTACCCGGCACCGTGGTAGTTTTGGAGTCAGATTTTTTTGACTCCGCTTCGGCCAAACGAATCTCCTCTTCAATGACCATACGGATCAACCTGTTCAGGTTTTCCTGTTGTTTTTTTGTCTCGGCAATTTCCTTCTTCAGCTCTTCTTCTTTTCGGGTCAGGGAATTGACAATTCCCTGCTGTTCTTTTTTCTGAAGATCAAGCTGCTGCTTCTGATTCTGTTCCTGATTTATAACAAGCTGTTTTTCCGACTTTTTATCTTCCAGAATTTGCCTTTGTTCCTCAAGGTCCGCATTGACTTCCTCAATATGCGCCACCTGATTTTTCCGGGCGTCGCTGTACTGTTTGAGATACCTCAGCCTCATATAAAGTTGCCTGAAGGTGGAGGAACTGAATATGAAGGTCATAATGGTCACTCCACTGTTCAGTTTAGAAGAGACATAAATCATTTTAGCGTACTCCTCCTTTAGGTTTCTGAGGTCTCTTTCCAGAGATTCGATCTTTTGTTCCGTCTCGACCATTTCCTTGTTGATAAGATTCAGCTCCCGGTTGAGGGTGTTGATATACGCGATCCGGGTATTCAGCAGGCTGTTGACCGCCTGGAGTTCTCCCAGGGTGTTTTTCTTCCGGGCGGAGGTTTGCTTGAGAATTTTGTCAAATTCCAGCAGTCTTTTTTGTACTTCGGCTTTTTCCCTTTCCAGTTGGGCACGGCTTTTTTTGGTCTGTGACTGCCCATGGCTGGCAGGGGCGAGAAACGTCATTCCCAAAATGAGGAAGCATAAAAAAGATAATCTGACAATCATTCCTTAGAAGTTAAAGGGAAACGAAAGGGGATCGTCGCCAAGGTCCACTTTGTTTATTTCCAAATTGATCAGGGTTTGGGATTTGGGCTTGTTGGGAAGGTTCAATAACATTTTAATCAGCATTTTATGGGCAAAGGGCTGTTGGTTCAGCTCTTTAAATTCCGGATAGCTGGCCGACAGTCTTCCGGAATTACTAATGGACTCCGTCTCCATTTCCAAAACTTTGCCATGCAAGGCGCTGATCACTGACTTATACCTGACGTTTTCCCTTTGTTGGTACAGCTCAAATGTCCTTCCTACCCGCACCAGGCGGTCCCGGTAGCTGAATTCATGCGGGATGTTGGCCAACAGTAAGTTCTGAAACAACAAAAGGCTTAACCTTACCCCATAACTTTCATTAAACTGATCATAACTAAGGTCTATATCCTGTCCGTTAATTCTGTCTTTGATTTTAATTCCTTCCATGGTAAGCACGCCTCTGGCCGCTTCGATGCCCAGTCCGGGCGAAAGGCTGAACCATAATATGCTGTCTTTTTTGGCACGTAGGTTCAAGGTCCCTTTAGTGGTTTTGCCGTTTGGCTCCTCAAACACTACCCTGGACCTTGCACTCAAATAGTTATAATCAAAATAGCTGGGATCAAATTCTTCCATCACCTCATCCGTGGTGTAAGGCACGGTCTTTTTGGCGCAGCCTGACAGGAAAAACAGCGCAAGGCAAAACACAGCTAGAAAGCGGCTATTCCTCATAATATTGCTTATTCTTGATCTTTTTGTCCAGAAGTTCGGAAGCCTGGTCCAGGCTTTCGGCTTTTTTCCAATAATTCAATGCTTCCTTTTTTTCTCCCAACTTGTACAAAATGTCCCCGTAGTGCTCGTACATCACCCCGCTTGGTTCGGTCTGGTTTTCCAGCGCCTGTTTCATAAATAGCAGGGCGTTTTTATAGTCCTTTAACTGAAACAACACCCAAGCGTGGGTATCCAGGTATGTGGAATTGTCGGGAAATTTCCTCACCAGCTTTTCCGACATGCTTTTTGCCTTATCCAGGTTTATTTTATCCAACGACAGGAAGTACGCATAATTATTAAGGATATGCGCATTGTCGGGGTTAAGGGCCAAAAATTTTTCATAAGTCTCGTAAGCCGCTTCTTTTTTGTTCAGCGAATGGTAGGTGTCGCCGAGTTGGCTTCCCACCAGGATGTCCAGCTTCCGGTTGACCCCCTTGTTGAATTCCAGGGCATTTAGAAAGGATTTTTCCGCTTTTTCGTATTTTTTCTGGGCCAGTTTGCTGGTGCCGTCATAAAACCAGAATTCCGCTTTTTCAGGAAACTCTTCAACGGCCGTTTCCGTCATTTCTTCAATTTCCGAAAATGCAGTTCCAAGTTCAAACATCAGCGAAATGGTGGACTGCAGTACGCCCTCGTCGGCGGGTTGGATCTGGAGGGACCGCCGGTAATGGGCCAGGGCAGCGTCCTTGTTTTTCAATAAAAGTTCCTTGTCCCCCAGCACTGCATATACCGCCTCCTGTTCGGGATGCAGCTCCTCCATCATTTGACCCAATCGGTTCAACAAAGAGTCCCTTTCAGGGGTTTTCATTTCCCTGAGGATGTCCCTATAGGCACCTGCTTTGACCGTTGCGGATAAATCAGGGTCTGAAAAAGCCTCAAAAAGATAGGAGAGGGCGGTCGGCTGGTCATTTTTTGATGCGTACAAGCTGTAGGCCGCGAGTTGCAGGTCGGATTGATCAGGATAGGCCTCCAGGTTCTGGAGCACCAAGTCCAGTGCCCGGTCTGTTTTTCCGTTGTTAAATAGCACCTCAACCAACGCCAGGACATATTCGGAATAGCCCGGGTGAGCCTCGATCAGCCTTTCTCCTTCAGCAACCGCTTTTTCCAAATCATTTTTTTGAAGGTAAATTTTTTGTTTTTGCAAAGAAAGCTGGGCCACCACCCCATAATATTCCTCAGCTTTGTCCAGGGTTTCCAGCGCTTTGTCATATTCCTGTGAAGAAATATACATAGAGGCAAGTTCCAGGATAAACTCCCGGCCGTCCCCGGAGGCTTCCATCAGGCTGTTCAACACC
>DATGOS010000061.1:0-3610 GCA_035305725.1 Cyclobacteriaceae bacterium | reverse complement strand
TAATGAATTTAGGCGAAAGCCTGCTCGGCGTGCAGGTGGTTGACAACATGCGGGCCGTGGACCTGCTGGTTTCTTTGCCTTTTGTGGATGCTGACAACCTCGGGGCCACAGGGGCAAGTGGCGGAGGAAACCAGACCATGTGGTTCGCGGCACTTGATGAAAGGATAAAAGCCGCCTTGCCCATGGTCAGCGTAGGAACATTTGAATCGGCCGTGATGCGCTCTAATTGTGTCTGTGAGCTGTTACCCGGCGGATTGACCATTTCAGAGACGGCCGGGGTTCTGGGGCTTTTTGCACCCAGGGCACTGAAAATGTGTAACCATGAGCAGGATAGCAACCCCACCTTTTATCCTCAGGAAATGCTGAGAAGCTATCACAATGCCAAACCGGTTTTTCAGATGTACGCTGCCGGTGAAAATATTGATTATGCAATTTTTGACCTTACCCATGGTTATTGGGAGGAGAACAGGGAAGTGATGTTGGGTTGGTTTGACAGGCACCTGAAGGGAACCGGAACCGGAGCGCCAAAAAAAGAACGGCCCTTTGAGCTCTTACCCGTAGAGGAACTGATGGTTTTTGAAAAAGGGAAAAGGGACCCGTTGGTCAAGAATACGGCTGCGTATGCAAGGGGAAAGGGAGAAGAACTGCGAAAGTCCTTCCTAAATCAAGCCAAATTTGATGCAGCGACAAAAAAAGAGGAACTCCGTACTCTCCTGAAACTTAACAATCGTTCTGAACGGGTTAATGTGCACCGGTATCCTGAAAGTCAGGGTTGGGAAAGGATGGCTTTGGAAACCAATGACGGCAAGCTGGTCCCCGTGTTGCATCACGCCCCGAGTGGCGGAGCCAAAGCCTACACGGTCATTTCCAACATGGACGGTAAAAATGCCATTCCTTCCGCTATTTTAGATGGATTAAAAGCGAATGGCTCCGGAATTATGATCGTTGAGCTTTCAGGTACGGGGGAAGCATCCTCCGCAAAGGACGTCACGTTGACCAGGCTTTCGCGGTTTCACACCCTTGCCCGTGCCCATCTATGGCTGGGCAAAACCCTTATGGGCGAATGGGTGGAGGAATTAAGGCTTGTGACTGAATTTGCCCGCGACACTTACCGTCCAACGAAGCTGAGGTTTGACGGAAACAAGGAGGCGGGACTCGCCGCCGTTTTTCTGGAAGCAATGCATGGAGGGGGCTACGATGAAATAATTATAAGGAAGGCACCGGTAAGTTACCTGTTCGACAAAACCGAAAACATTGATTTTTTCAGCATGGGAATTCATCTGCCCGGAATTCTCAAATGGGGAGACCTCTCGTTGGCCGCGGCACTCACGGGGACGGATATTTCTTTCATCGATCCGGTGACTATGTCGGGAGAGGCATTGGACGATGCCCAACACAAACAGTATAAAGCAGAATATGAAAAAGTAAGAAGATTGTGCGGCCAAGTTGGTCAAACCACATTTAATAAGTAAAGTTGCACTTTGATGTGCTTAACAAACTCAAAACAGATTGTAATACATTAATAAATCACAGTAAGAAAAATGGAAGCTTTAAACCGAAGAAAATTTATTCAGAATACAGGATTGCTTGCGGCCTCCACGATGGTCTCGCCATTAGTGGCTTTTGGCACGCAGAAACCAAAAATGAAGGTGGCCATGGTGGGGACTGGCGGCCGGGGCATTGGGATGTGGGGTACCTCCGTCCAGGCTGAATACAATGATATTCTTGAATTTGTAGGCCTGTGTGACATCAACCCTGGAAGGGTGGCCTATGCCAGGCAGGTGATGAAAGTGGACTGCCCGGTGTTTACGGATTTTGACAAAATGGTCAGAGAAACCAAGCCTGACACGCTGATCGTCACCACTACCGATTCCACCCATCATGAATACATCATCAAAGGGCTGGATGCCGGTATGACCGTGATCTCGGAAAAGCCAATGACCACCGACGAAAAGAAATGCCAGCAGATATTTGATGCTGAAAGAAGGTCCGGCAACAAGCTCATCGTTACCTTCAACATGCGGTACACGCCTTATGTACAGGAAATATGGGAACTGTTAAGGGCCGGGGAAATTGGCGACATCAAATCCGTTGACCTCAACTGGTACCTGGACACAAGCCACGGGGCAAGCTATTTTAGGCGCTGGCATGGAGAAAAAGACTTTGGAGGGACGCTCCTGGTGCATAAATCCACCCACCATTTTGACATTTTGAATTACTGGGTTGATTCAGAGCCTGAAGAAGTGTTTGCCTATGGATCCCTGGATTTCTATGGCAAGAAAAACAGCCCCATCAGCCATTCCCACTGCAGGCCCTGTCCCCACAAAGACGAATGTAGGTTTTATTGGGACATTACGCGAAGCAAAAGTTCCATGGACTTGTATGTAGACCATGAGAAGCATGATGGTTACCTCAGGGACGGATGCGTATTCAGGCCAGAAATTGATATTTATGATACAATGGCGGTGCAGTACCGGTATGCCAACGGGGTGCCTGTAAATTATTCCCTGACCGCATTTTCGCCTTACGAAGGATACCGACTGGCCATCAACGGTACCAAAGGCAGGCTTGATGCATGGATCAAGTCTTCCATGCCCACCGGTGTGCCTCCTTATCAGGAAATCACAATTACCAATCTTTTTGGCAATGTCAATACCATCAAGGTGATTCCCCAATCCGGCGGGCACGGAGGTTCGGATCCCCGTCTGAAGGACAAGATCTTTAGATACCCCAACAGTCCTGACAAGTTCAAGCAGTCGGCCGGTTCCCGTGACGGGGCCATGTCGGCGCTGATCGGGATTGCTGCCCGAAACAGCATTGAAACGGGAAAAATCGTCCGTATCGAGGATCTTACGGAGCTGAAGCCTATGGCGCAAAAGGCTTGATTAGGAAATTGGACAGAGACATCAGATAATAGACAAGCCGACAGTTCACCAGTCGACAGCTGACAGCCTGCTGACCATGGTTTGCCCACCGGCTAAATTGTGGTTCCAGCATGACCCCATCGGAGTCAGAACAAAGAAAAAGCGTCAGGTAAAATCAGGACGCGACAGGTGAAAGGGTCGACAGTCAACCAGCCCGTGACCACAGCCTTCCCGCTGAACATGGCCGTAGGCAGAAGCTTGAAAGGTTCCAATTTGAATAGCCGGGGGAATCGCCCCCTGGAAACAGCCCTACCAGACATTAGACGTGAGATGCTGCAAGATGCTCGACATATTTGTCCAATCTTGCTACAACTTACGTCTTACGTCTTTTGTCTTTTTACTAAAACAAAATCATATTATGAAAAATAAGCTATATGCTGGTGGCAGAAACGGAAAGCGATTTCCGCGCTGGTTGCCTGTTTTCTTTGTCCTGATGTTGCAATTTCAGGCACTGCATGCACAGGAAAATCTGAAGGTGTTGCAGGATCAATGGGTACATTTCAAAGACGCGCCAAACGCGCTGTACAAGCACCTTACCGGAGAAGCCTATACAATCCTGGAGCAGCGGGATGAAGAAATCGGAGCAATCAGTTCCCTTGCCGAATGGAAATTACGGCAGGAATTTATCAGGCAAAAGCTTTCCAAGGTGCTGGGACCGTTTCCTGAAAAAAATCCTTTGAATCCCC
>DATGOS010000060.1:0-3476 GCA_035305725.1 Cyclobacteriaceae bacterium | reverse complement strand
TATTTGGCCACCGCAGAGGGGAATGAACTGGAATCGGGGAAATACTGGGACAATTGCCGGGTAAAGAAATCTTCTAAGTTGTCGTATAACGAACAAAACGCTGCTTTGCTTTGGGAGAAAACGGCCGGGTTGTGTGGGTTGGAAGGTAAGGAATTTTTTCAGGAGGCAGGCAGGAATCCTTAGACGCTGTATTGTGGCGTGAAGTCGCCGAGCGTTGAAGAGCAAAAGTCAGTTGATGCGGTAGGGGGCAGTGATATTTCTTGTGATGTCCAGTCAGTAGGGGATAAATTAGGGTCTTCTCGTAATCCAATTCAAGTTCCTTGTAGTGAACTTGCATATGCGACATGTGAAAAATATAATGGTCTCTGTTACTTTTTTTGCTGAAAAAAAGTAACCAAAAAAGCAGCCCTCTGCAAAGGCGCCCCAGCTCGCGCACAAGCTTCAGCTCAAAAAATGCTAACCCACCTTGAAGACGGAGCTTCAAGTTCCTTCACTGAATGTGGGTTTACCACATTCAATCCCCTGAAGGGGATTTCGTTCAGTCACACCCCTTTATAACTTTGGTTGTATGTGTTTGGCCAGGTTCTTTTTCTGGCTTTGTATCTCATGCTTAATCTTGTACGGTAAGATAAAGGGGTTAAGCCGCGACGGATTTTTTTCGCCCCGCGCTGATGCAGAGGGGGCACGTTAATCATGGCAGGAGTGGGACTGTTCTGGCAGTAGATCAAGGGGTATTGCCTGAGTGGCATAATAAAATATTAACCTATACTCCGCGTTCGGCAAAAGAGGCTCGCTTGATTATCAATGTTACGGAATATGAAAGGCCCAAGAAGGGTTATTAAAATCCAATATAAATTAGATCCACTTATGAGGTATGCATATTGACACCGCACACCGTTAATTCAGGTAATTAAAGACTGAATCTATGAGTAGACCTGAATTATGAAGGCACGTAGTTCTAATCCCCTATTTCACTCTGGGAATGAATAACCATCCGTCCGATAAAACAATAGTAGATCTGAATAGTAGATCTGACCAATCCGGGGGCAAAGAATCGAAGCGGTGCTTCCCTTATTCGCCCATGAATTCCCCTCCTCCAAATATTTGAACCGGCACGTTATCCGAATATACCTCGATCGCGTATTTAAAATCCACGTTGTTGACGACCTTTTTCCGCCGTTCTTTCGAAATCAGGTAGTAATACCCCTTACCGGGCTCGAGATTTACGGTTTTCTCTTCCGGAATTGTCATTTCTCCGACCTGAGCATCATTTTCGATCAGGACGGTCTGCTGAAGTGTATCGGAAAGAACCAGGGTTATCGAATCTCCCGATTCAAAAGCGGTCTGATTCCAGGTAAAGACCCAGTCTCTGCCAGTGATCAGACTATCCGATTCCATGCGGGGAACCAGCGGGACCGGGATGGAAACCACCTCGTTTTCCGGTTGGATCTGCACGTTTAGATTTTGACTGATCAGGGTATCCCCTACCATATACATATGATAATAGTTGGCCACCTTGTCGGATGTAATCTTTTGGCCGTTGATGATAAATTCGTGCAGCCGCGCATCCGGGACAAGGCTGTCCACCTGATTGCGCTGGAAAAAACTCCAGGTTCCGCTCAATTCACCATTGCTCATCAAATAGCGGATGTCAGCGGTGATGAGGGGATTGCCAAAGCGGGTATTGCTTCCTGAAGACTGGCAGGAGATGAGAAATGAGGACATGACCAGAAAAGCAGCAAAGAACGCCAGATAACGCATGGGATTGCGGTGTTCTTTTTCCCCGCCCTTCATCACCAGCTTCCCTGTTCGCTGGAGGTGTCCCGTCCAGGAATTTGATGAAATCCACTTAAAGAAATGGAACAACCTGTTCGCGAGAAATCCGATCGTCCTGCCAAACGGCCATAGTCCGTTGGGATATAAATCGGCGATACGTCCCCCTGATTTGCCGAACGTTATAATCCTATACACACTCCTGAATTTAACCCTTCCACCAGGATTGATCCGTCGAGTAGATGTTTTTCCCATTAAAATATTTTTCTTGTTGAGTGCCCTGCCTTCAAATTTCCCCTAACTTTGATCCAACGACCGGAAGTGGTTAACGCAACCGGAAGTCAAGTTATGTAATTTACGAAGCTCTGGTTAAATAAATACAGGCTTTTGCTGAAATATTATACTGACCACCCAGAAACAACGACAAAATTTAAAATTCCCATGAAAAAGAAGGTTTTAATCACCGACGGTGTCCATAATATTCTGCCCAGGGGATTGAAAAAAGCCGGTTTTGAAGTGGATTACCACCCTAAGATATCCCTCGATAAAGCCATCGAAATGGTACGGCCCTATCACGGCCTGATCATCAACAGTAAAATCCGCGTGGATGCCAGGCTCCTCGACGAGGCACCCGACCTGGAATTTGTCGCCCGCCTGGGTAGTGGCATGGAAATCATCGACCAGACCCTCACGGCACAGCGAAAAATTGCCGTTTTCAATTCCCCGGATGGCAATTGCAACGCTGTGGCCGAACATGCCATGGGGATGATCCTCGCCTGGAACAATCACCTCATCCGAGCCAACGCAGAAGTCAAAAATTTTCAATGGAACCGGGAGAAAAACCGCGGAATCGAACTCGAAGGTCGGACCGTGGGCATCATCGGGTTTGGACATACGGGAAGCGCATTGGCGCGCAAGCTCCAGGGATTTTCTGTCCGGGTCAAGGCCTACGATAAATACCTCCCTGCAGGATACGCCCGGGATTATCCGTGGGTGGAAGAATGTATGGATCGCGAATCAGCTATCCGGACCAGTGATGTGGTGAGCTTGCATTTGCCCTTGAATTTTGAAACCCTGAAATTGGCTAACGAATCCTTTTTCAACCAATGCAAACCCGGGGCATTGCTGGTGAACACCTGCCGGGGGGCCGTTGTGGATACGCCTGCCCTGATCGGGGCATTGGAACGCAAACAACTCAGCGGTGCGTGCCTGGATGTGTTTGAAAACGAAAAGCCAACGACTTATACCCCCGGGGAAAGGGAGATGTACGAACAGCTGTTTTCCCTACCCGGCGTATTAGTCAGTCCGCATGTCGCCGGATGGACGAAAGAAAGCAAATATAAGTTGGCCAAAATCCTGCTCGACAAGATTTTAACACATTATGCCAGCCCATTGAACCAGTAAATTCGTTTACATTTGTAAGGATAACAATGGTTGGGTAAGAATTGATATATTTAGGCCCCGAAACATGTTGAAAAGAAATCATCCCGAATTATAGATGCGAATTTTACGCTACTGCATATTTCTTTTATTGCCTGCTCTCAGTTGGACCCAAACCTCCATTGAAGGGACCATCAGGGATCAGGAAAATGGAGATCCGATTATTTTCGGAACCGTTGCCCTGTATAGAAATGGCGTACTTGTTACCGGTACTGAGACTGATGAAAACGGGAATTATGCGATTTCCAATCTCGATCCGGGGA
>DATGOS010000059.1:0-3423 GCA_035305725.1 Cyclobacteriaceae bacterium | reverse complement strand
CTCCTGCGCCGCGCTTTCAACCAGGTCTTCCGGCAAACCCTTTAGGTCATCCTTATCGTCCACCAGCAATTCATATTTATTGGTCTCCTCCAGTACATTTTCCCCAAATTTTAATCCCATTTGCGACAATTCCTCATCAATTGCCCTTAACCTGGCCTTATCCTCCTCATCCAGGTTGGCGCCGTTGCGAACAAATGAACGGTAAGTCTTCTCCAACAAGGTTTGTTGCTCCTCATCCAAATCCAAATGTTCCTTTTGATCATAGACCGATTTTACTTTCTGAAACAAAAGGGCATCCAACAAAATGTCATTACTGTGCCGGGTGATCATGGGGGAGATTTCCCGGGCGAGTTTCTGAATCTCCGGATTGGTGTCCGCCGCGTTTAAATTGAAAAAAATGGCGGATACTGTATTCAACCTGCTTCCCGCTAGATCAAGGGCCTCGATGATTTGATGAAAATCGGGATCAGGAGTGTTTTTTATGTCTTCGATCTCCCTTTTCGCCTCCTGTATAGCCGCTTCCACGGCCGGCAAAAAATGAGCTGTTTTTATCTTTTCGAATGGAGGAGTTTCAAAGGGAGTATCAAATTTTTCCAATAATGGATTCATAGTATATGTAGTTTTTAAACATTAGGTTTTTATGAGAAAATCCGCGTTACACTTCCCGTGTCGATATATTCAAAGGCTCTCGCTGTTATTTTTAACCGTAGCCTGAAAGCCAATGGTTAAGGGAAAATCCGCTATTCTGCCATGGACACGGGCCCTAAATGGTTATTTTTCTGCCGTCCCAGGCATAGTCCATTTCTATTTCGCCCGTTTTTTCCAACATCTGTTCTCCCATATGCGTGAGCAGGATGCGCTTGCATTTTAATTTATCCCTGTAAGACAGGATGGTTTGATAATTTAAATGGCCCTTCAACTCCATGTCATAGAAATTGCATTCACATATAAACAAGTCGGCGTCATGGGCGATGCCAAAAAGCTCATCCGTCCAGGAAGTATCCCCCGAAAATCCGACGGTTTTGTCGTTGATGGTGATCCTCAGGCCATGGGGCAGCGTTTGCTCCGTATGCACTACCGGAAAAGCCTCCACCGTCACGGGGCCCGATTTTACCGGTGTATGGGCCTGGTAGGATATAAATTCGATCGGAAATTTATTCAGCACGGAGGACCCGGGATAAAGAAGATTTACCGCCTGCTCCAGCTTTTCTTTACACCCCGGAGGGCTAATAATGGTTAAAGGTTTGGTTCTGCCAAATGTACTTGCATCCAGCAGAAAAAAAGGCAAGCCGCCAAAATGATCCCCATGAAAATGGCTTATGGCAATCATATCAATTTCGAGCGTACTTAACTTATGTTTCTTGATCGCCAAAAGCGAAGTTACACCGCAATCCAGCAGCACCTGAAACCCCGAACTGTTCAGGTAGAAACAGGTATTAAAGTTGCCCCCACTGGAAAAAGCATCCCCACAGCCCAGTACCTGCAAATTCACCCCATTATCTTCCATATTTATGTTTGATTAGCACCGTGTACCAAATCCGGGGGCTAAAGATAAACATTTTCTTTAAAAGCATTAAAACGCCTTCCGTTCCCGCGGCTGGTCTCGGTTTGACCCATCTGTTGGGCCTTCATGCCGTGTCCTTAATACTTATGGTAGCAATTATGCAAATAAATGCGGAATTTAGGAGCTTCGGCACCGAACCAGACACGGCAACGAAAAGCACAGGAATGAAAAATAAAAACGCACTCATAGAAGAACTGACGGCCATACGGGAAGCCATTTTGAGAGGAGAAAACGATTTCCGGGAAGTGATTGATCAGGTACATCCCAACTATAGGTACAGTGCCACCAATTTCATAAGATATTTGAAGTTAAGGACTTTTGATCTGAGAAAAATACAGGTCCGCCTGTCCACGCTGGGGCTGTCCTCCATCAGCCATTCCGAACGGCATGTACTGGCCAATGTCGAAAACATTCTGCATTTTCTTCACCTCAGCCAGGGAAAGACATTTCAGGGTAGGTATGGGCTGGGAGAGCATCCTGTGAACTTTATAGAAAGTCAAAAAGTGTTGAAAAAAAACACCCGGAGGCTGTTTAAAAGCAACAATAATCCCAGAAACACTTCCGTCATGGTGACACTTTCCGCAGGTGCGGTGGTTTATGACCACGTAAAGTCCCTGTTGCTTGCCGGAATGAACATTGCCCGCATCAACTGCAGTCATGATGACGAGGAAGTCTGGAAACAGATGGTCAGCAATGTCAACCTTGCCACCGAGGAAACCGGCCTGGACTGTACCATTTACTTTGACCTCGCCGGTCCTAAGCTCCGCACCGGCGACGTGGCGCCCAGGACTAAAAAAGGAAAAGACATCGAGGGTTTTATCCGCTTGCGCCAGGGAGACCTGCTGCATATTTACCGAAAACCCATCGTTGGCAAAAATGCGGTGAAGGGTAAGGACAAGCCTGAACCCAGGCCGGCAAAAATCTCCTGTTCAATTCCGGAAATTTTGGACAAAATAAAACCCGGCAAAACCATCTGGTTTGACGACGGAAAAATAGCCGGAACAATCCTGGATGTACAACAGGAATACGCGGTGGTCGAAATCACTAAGGCAAACCCCAAGGGAAGCAAGCTTAAAGCCGAAAAAGGAATAAATCTGCCCGACACACACCTTGACTTACCCTGCCTTACGGAGGAAGATATCATCCACCTGGATTTTGTTGTTCAGCATGCCGACATCGTGGGATTTTCCTTTGTAAGACACCCGGCAGATGTACGACAGCTTCAGGAGGAGCTGAAAAAAAGGAACCGTGATGATTTGGGTATAGTGCTTAAAATTGAAAACAAAGAGGCCTTCAATAATTTACCTGCACTGATCCTTCAGGGAATGGAAAGCCCCTCATTGGGAGTGATGACAGCCAGGGGAGATCTTTCTGTAGAATTGGGAGCGGAACGCCTTTCGGAGGTACAGGAACAAATTCTGTGGCTTTGCGAGGCAGCACTGATCCCTAATATCTGGGCTACCCAGGTTTTGGAAACCCTGGCCAAAAAAGGTATAGCCGCCAGGGCAGAAGTAACAGATGCTGCCATGTCCGCACGCTCTGAATGTGTTATGCTTAACAAAGGAGATTATATCCTGGAAGCGGTAAAGACACTTATAGATATTTTGGACAGAATGGAACAGCATCAATACAAAAAGCAGGGAACCTTAAGGCTTTTGAAGGTTGCCGAAAAATTCTTTAAACATCACCCTGTCCATAAGGTAAACCCGGGAGGGCAGGAATTCAAAAACCATGATTGATACCCTTTGTACCTTTTCGGAATAGTGGCATAGAAAGGGGAACCATAGAAATTTTTAATCCTAATTAAATTATACCTGCCCCTATACCTTGATGTTGAACATTTTCAGTTTGCTATAAAG
>DATGOS010000058.1:0-3571 GCA_035305725.1 Cyclobacteriaceae bacterium | reverse complement strand
GCATCCGTTTACCTGGTCGCTAGGAATATTCTATTGAATGCGGGGGTTCCCAATTTTGATCCTGAAATGTTCAATACCTCCGAAGGCGAGTCATACAACACCTATCCTCAGACAAAAAGTTTTGGGGGAGGAATACGCATTGGATTTTAACTAAAGAAATTATTATGGAATTTATTAAACGGAAAGCTAATATTCTCGGGCTTGTGACGGCTCTTTTGTTCCTGTTTTCATGTAATGATGACATCATGGACGACATTAATGAGAATCCCAATGCCCCGACCGATGTACCCATATCATTGCTTCTTCCCCAAACCATCATCAGCACGATTCATGGGGTGGCGGGCGATGGTGCGGGTGAGTATGCCAGTTTTTTTGTGGAACATAACACAAATGTTCATCTTAACCTCAGGTTGCCGGCCAACGTGAACGACAATGTCTGGGCAAGCACCTATTATACCCTGAAGGACCTGCAATTGATTATTGACAAAGGTTCCGAAGGCGGAAGCGAGGAGGGCCAATATATAGCTGTGGGCATCGCACGCATCCTGTATGCCTATACCCTCAGCGTGGGAACGGACTTGTTTGGCGAAATGCCCCATAGCGAAGCTTTGCAGGGAAGTGCGAACAGAAACCCTGTTTTTGACGAACAGTCGACGATTTATAATTTCCTTCAGCAACAACTGGATCAGGCCATTGTGGATTTGGAGAAGCCTTCCATTGGGGATATTGCACGGATTGACCTGATTTTCCAGGGTGACGCGGGAATGTGGAAGAAAACCGCCTATGCTTTGAAGGCCCGACTTTACAACAGGTTAAGTAACATAGATCCCGAAGGATCAGCCCAAAACGCCCTGGCAGCAGCCGCGCTGTCCTATGGCTCCGAAAACGAGGGGTTTATTTTTGACGGGTACCTTTCAGGAAACAGCAACGACAATCCCTGGGCCGGATGGCAAAAACAGGAACAGACCTACGCGGTAAGCAAAACTTTTATAGATTTGGTACAGAGTTTTAATGATCCCGGTTTTGTGGATCCACGGGCGGAAAAATGGTTTACCAAAATCAACGGTGCTTTTGTGGGGGCACCCAGTGGGGAGTCCCAGACAGACCTCACCCATTCCATTTATTCGGCACCTTCCACGGAGACCGTGTTGTATGATGAGGCGCCCCAACCCATGCTCACCTTTGATGAGATGAAATTTATTGAAGCGGAAGCGCATTTGCGATTAGGAAATCGGGAGGAGGCAAATGCGGCTTACGAAACAGCCGTAGTGGCCGCATGCAGAAGGGCAGGTATTTCTGATGATGACATCAACGCATACGTGGCGCAGGGAGGGGTTTTTCCGGGCGCGGGCAATTTGGGACTTGAGGAGATTATTAAACAAAAAAATATATCATTTTGGATGTTTCAGTCTCTGGAAGCCTATAATGATTACAGAAGAACGGGTATCCCCCAGATGAACGACCCTGGAGGCACGCCTTTGAGGTTGCCTTATCCGCCTTCGGAACTTAATAGAAATCCCAATGCACCGACGGAAATTAATGATATTACCATTTACGAAATCGGCGTATGGTGGGCCGGGTCATAATAGGGCTTTGATTGCCCTGCCTGGAAGCTTGAAGGGTTTGGCAGGGTCTTTTAAAGTTCATGATAAGAACTGCCTTAAAGGCATCGGGTGATAAATTACAAATAAACAATAGCAAATGAAAAGTTACCGAATCCGGTTTTTAATTATCGTCAGCTTTTTAATGGTGCAATGTACTGCCCAAAGGGTCGGCACAAAGGGCAACAACGATTCTGCCCAAGCCAAAGTCCATCCGGATATGAAGCCGGCGGACGGGGTCCTTCTCAATACCAAAGCGGATGGGTATCGGGGCATTTGGTATATGAACCAGCCTCTTGATAATGAATACAAGTACAAATATAGTGGAGGGTTGGCCACCTATACCGCCAAGCACAATCCTTTTGCCATTTATCGAAAGGAGGTGAACAAGACGTTTTTTGTCTACGGGGGTACCGATGAGGAAAACTCCACCCTGCTGCATATGATATCCTATTATGACCATGCCACCGGCGAAGTACCGAAGCCCACACTGGTCATGGACAAGCGCACCACGGATGCCCATGACAATCCGGTGATGAGTGTAGATGATGAGGGTTATATTTATGTTTTTTCCACCTCCCATGGTACGTCCCGCCCATCCTACATCCATAAAAGCACAAAGCCCTATGACATCAAAAAGTTTGAGACGCTGGAAGCAACTAAGATAGAAGACGGGAAAACCGTGCCCATGGACAACTTTTCCTACCTGCAAAGCTGGTATCTGCCGGGTCAGGGTTTTGTCAGTTTTTTTACCAAATACAATTATCCGGCAGACCGGACCATCTGTTTTATGACCAGTCCGGACGGAAAAACCTGGTCGGAATGGAAGCGGATCGCGGCAATTAAGAAGGGGCATTATCAAATTAGCGCGCTAGGCTCCAATGTGGCGGGCTCCGCTTTTAATTTTCACCCGGATACCGAAGTAAAAAGAGGCCTGAACTGGCGCACCAATTTGTATTATGTGGAGACCCGGGATTTTGGCAAAACCTGGCAGACCGCTGACGGTACGCCGTTGCAATTGCCGCTTACCGAGATTGAAAATCCAGCCCTCATCCACGATTATTATAACAAGGACCTGAACGTATATGTCAAAGACATTGCTTTTGACCGCGACAACAGGCCGGTGATCCTTTACCTTACCTCCAGGGGGTATGAGGCAGGGCCAGAAAACGATCCCAGAACCTGGCATATCGTCCGTTGGACCGGGGATGAGTGGGTGATCAGTGACATTACCACGTCAAACAACAACTATGATATGGGCTCCCTTTATCTGGAGGAAGATGGGCTCTGGCGTGTAGTCGCACCTACGGAAAACGGGCCTCAACCCTACAATCCGGGCGGTGAAATCGCCATGTGGGAAAGCAGGGACCAGGGCCAATCCTGGAAGATGACCAGGCAGTTGACCAGGGACAGCGAATATAACCATACATATGCCCGTAGGCCGCTAAATGCCCACCCGGATTTTTATGCTTTCTGGGCGGACGGGCATGGCAGACAGCCTTCTGAATCCAGGCTTTACATCAGCGACAAGCAGGGGAACGTGTTTAGGTTTCCTCAAAAGATGAATAAAAGGAAGCAGTCCCTTATTCCGGTTCCGTAAATGGCTAAGTCAGGTTTCCAAATGGATCTTATAAAATATCGAATTAACAATGCGGTTCTGCTGGTGTTTTTGCTCCTTACCCTCCACCATCGGAGCCTTGGGCAGGAACTAAGCAACCAAAAGGCCGACGGATACAAAGGGATATGGTTTACCCTGGGACAGTTTTCGGATTTTGGCGACAAATACTCCGGCGGCCTGGGAACCTATACCGCCAAACATATTCCCTTGTCCATTTATGCGGAAGAGGTGGACAAGACTTTCTTTGTTTACGGAGGCACTACCGGCCCGGAAGACCGGTACTTGTTGTGTATGGTGGGAAGTTTTGACCATGCGAGCAAGAAAGTGTCCCGGCCCACAGTGGTGTATGACA
>DATGOS010000057.1:0-3987 GCA_035305725.1 Cyclobacteriaceae bacterium | reverse complement strand
TAGGACAGGCTGTTGTTTTCGTTGAGGTTGGAATCAATAAGAACGAAAGGGATGTTGCGGGCACGGCAAATCCTCACGAATTCCAGGGACTCTTCTATAAAAGAGGGAGAAAGCAGAATTCCGTCCACCTTATTCTCATGGATGAGATTGCCCTGACGGGAAAATGATTCCCGGTCATTTAGATCAAACAGGAAAATCGAAATTCTAATGCCGTATTGCTTGATTTCCGACTCTGCCCGTCGAATACCCCTTAAAGGCGCATCCCAAAAATCAGTTTCCTCGGATCCTTTCGGAATTAAAACAGCGATGTTGAATATCTTTCCCGAGGCCAGCCGGCTCGCTAAAATATTAGGCTGGTAATTAAGCTCTTTAATAATGGCTTCTATTCGGCCCTTGGTTTTGGGCGATACACCCGGCCTGTTGTGAATGACCCTGTCAACAGTGGCAATGGACACTTTTGCCCGTTGGGCAATTTCCTTTACCCCTATGGTTTTTTCATCTTTCATTACTTAACATCACAATCATTTCGACTGCAAATTCCTGCACAGGAAGCGGAACAGCTATCGCAGTCCCGGGAGCCGGTTTTAAAAAAGAACAGTCGTAGCGAATATAAAACTATTTCGGTTACGTACCCAGCGGTTTTTCCGGATAAATATTGCTTCGGATAAGGTTAGGAGAGAACTGCGTCGATATCCTTTTGAGATGATGAAGTATCCCCTTTTACCTCGGGGAAATTAATCGGCAGAGTTTACCAGCTCCGTAAGCTAATGGCGCTCAGGGTATACCTGCTTTGGTATAGCCCCAAGCAAAAAATCCAGCTCAAGACTCTCCTCGCCATTCCTCATCCCTGCGACTGCGCAACAATGAGGACAAGATCAGTCTTTTTGCTCCCTTAAAAATTCCGATACAAACGCATCGTCATTTAAATGGGGGTACGCGTTATAGATGCGGTCGATCTCTTCTGTCTGTCCGGGCGATAGTTCCTCGTTTGGGTTCAGGCACCACCTGCCCTCCAACAATCCCTGCCTGCGGAGAATTTCATGGATTCCCGGTATACAGCCATGAAAATCATTTTCCGCATCAAAGATCACCGCATTCGTATCGGTCACCTCGATGCCCCGGGTTAGCAACTCATCCAATTTTCGGAAATCACCCCCCCTTTTGCACCTTTTAATTTCTTCCAACAGCGAGACGGCTTTTTGGGTCCATACCGCCCAGTGTCCCAACAAGCCTCCTACGATGGGTTTCTCCCTTACTTCTCCCGCTACGTTGAACCGGTAAGTGGTCAGCAAATCAGGAATGATATTGTCATCATTTCCGGTGTACAAAGCAATCTCTTTGTACCTTGAGGAGTGGCATACGCCCCTGACCACGTCCAGGGATTGGTACCTGTTGAACGGCGCCATTTTAATCGCCTGTACATTGGGGATATCCGCAAAGTCCTTCCAGAAGTCAAAGCTCAAAAGCCTCCCTCCCACTGCGGGCTGGAGATAAAACCCAAACACCGGGATTATTTCCGCGACTTTTTCCGTTCTTTTGATCAGTTCTGCTTCAGATAAATCCTTCAGGCCGCCGGCACTTAAGAGGCCAAGGTCATACCCATACTTGTTGGCCAATTCCGCTTCCCGCAGGGCCTGATCCGTGGGTCCCACGATCCCCGCCACTTTCACAAACGGCCGGGAAAGATTGGCTTGGTCGATTTCCTCAGCGGCCATGCGCAATACGGGTTCCAACAGGTCGATCCCCTTGTTTCTGATTTCAAACTGGGTGGAGTGTACCGCAACCGCTATTCCATGTGCTCCGGCGGCCATGTAATACCGGCTCAGTCTCCTTTGTCTTTTTTCGTCCAGTACCCTGTTTTCATCCAGTGCAAGCGGATGTGCCGGAATCACAGCACCCTCATGCAAAATTTCCCGTATCTCCGGATTTAAATTTTTCATTTTCTTTCTATTTCGCTTAAAACTTCCCTGTTCGTTCCTGAAAATGCGTGGGTTTGTTTAATGTGGCGCCCCCTGCTTTCACCCAATCGGCGGTCAGGTCAAACATCTCCCTTAAAGAAACCTTTGGATAGCCGAATAACTGATGAGAATGGGAGGCGTTGTTCAGCAAAGCATCGGGTTCTTCCTGATTTTTAAATCTTGGCGTTTTGCCCAACAGTTTCCCCAGCTCTTCCGCTGCCCAACGGATGGAAATGGTCTCCGGCCCCGTCACGTTCAGGATTTTGGGAGGTGATTGGCAATGCAAAAGGGCGCGGATGGCTATTTCATTGGCATCGCCCTGCCAGATCACATTCATGTGTCCAATACTCAGGTCGATTTCCCTTTCCTCCTGTACCATCTGCGCTATTTCAAGCAGGTTGCCATATCGGAGATCCACCGCGTAGTTCAACCGGTAGATAAGCATGGGTATCTTATACTTATGGGAAAAATACTCGAATATCCTTTCCCGACCCAGGCAGGACTGCGCATATTCTCCCCTGGGATCGGGCGCCGTATCCTCCGTGGCTCCACTTGAGCCATGCGAAACGAAGGGGTAAATATTTCCGGAAGAAAAGACAACAATATTGGACTTTTTAAATTTTTCCCCTACCCGTCCGGGCAGGTAGGTGTTCATGCCCCAGGTGAAATGTTCCTGCCCGGTGGTCCCGAATTTTTTGCCGGCCATGTAGATCACATTTTCCACGTCCGGCAGGGACTGAAGCTCCTGATCGTTTAGCAAATCTATGGCAATGGTCTCTATGCCTTCACCTTCCAGTTCCTCCTTAAGGCCTTGCTCTGAAAACCTCGATACACCAATTACCCGCTTATTTAATCCGGCTTCCTTAATGGCACGCATAGCAAGCTTCGCCAGGCTGGGTCCCATCTTGCCACCTACGCCCAGGATTAAAATATCCCCTTGTATATTGGCAATGTCCTTTACCAGATCACTACCTGGCCTGGAGAGCATCTCCTCGAGTTTTTCTACTGAATCTATCATATCATTCTCCTTAATTTCCTGTCAAGAATAAATTATAAAAATTGCTTCCGGCCAATAGGATAAGCACAATCAATCCGATCACTCCGGCGATTTTTGCCGGGGTCTTGTTGACCAGGTCTCCCATGATACTTTTGTTGTTGGCAATCAAGAGCAGGCCAAACCCAATAAACGGAACCGCAAAAATAGTGATCCCCTGGGCAAAAACAATTAATTCCAGCGGCAATCTTCCAAATGTAATTGCCACCACAGCGCCCACAAAAATGACCGACAGGATTAATAAACGGACAGGTTTGCTGCTAAGGTCTCTACCTAAGGACAACGCATCAGCAAATAAAGTCCCTCCTATGGTGGCGTTACCTATTAAAGAGGAAAACGACGCGCCAAACAGGCCGAGCATAAAAATGGTAGTCGCCCAGTTTCCATACAAAGGTTCCAAAGCCCTTCCCATATCAGTCGCCGCCACCACTGTGACACCCTGGGGATGCAGAATGGCACCTGAACTTATCAGAATTGTCGCGGAAATTATCCCTAAAACAATTATCCCCGTAAAACTTTCTCTTTTCACATCCGCGGATTCCTCCCTTTTCCAACCTCTTTCCTGTACCAGATACGACTGGTAAAAGGCCCCTGCTATAGAAAAAGAGGAAGCTACAAGAGCAATAATCAAAATCACTGATTGCGGTGGTATGGTCGGGATTAAACCGATTAACACCTGGGAAAAATCAGGCTGTGCCACCACCAGGGTGAAAATAAAGGAGACCATCATCAAGCCCACCATCACCATCATTACCTTCTCCAATATCTTGTAAAAAGACTTGAAAAACAAAAGAGAGGCCGCCAGAACGGTGATCGTTATAATCCAGGGAATGGGAGGCGAATTAAAGGACTCCGCAAATGCCAATCCGGCCCCGATAGTGTTCCCTGCCTGAAAAGCGGCGCATACAAAGAAAATTCCAAATCCGGCCAGTATGGCTGCCCATTTCCCCCATTTGTCCCGGAACGTCTTCAGCA
>DATGOS010000056.1:0-5975 GCA_035305725.1 Cyclobacteriaceae bacterium | reverse complement strand
ATAGCTTTGTAAAAGTGTCCTGAGGGTGGTGGTTCTGTATTTTTTGAACCCCGGTTCGGTAGGGCAAACCCCCATAAACCAGCCCGCGGCTGCTACTTTTTTACCATTGTTGTCGATGGCCCATGCCTCAGGATGTTCATCCACATAGGCCTTCCCGTTCAAAGTGGGAAATTCTGCAAACACTTTTAACCCTTCTGCCTTTGCCTGCTTCATCAGGTCCTCATTAATGGCATTGTGGTTCAAAAACACTGCGTTTACGCCAAGCTGGTCGAGACGTATATTTTTTTTCCAAAAAGGTGCGGGACTGCCATAGATTCCACGGATCTCCAACTTGGCTGTTTCCTGGCTTAGCTTCCGGGTAAAAAAGCCGGTGAATACCATCAAAAGCGCGAACAACCCTATGCCGGTCCAGAACTTTTTTGATATTGAACCGCCTGTTTTGTGGGGTTTTTTCATAGTGGCTTTTTCAGATGGATCCGGCATTCAGAATGATCGTCAACCCAAATTAAACTTGATGTAAAATACCACAATTTTTTAAAAAAAAGTAATTTTAGGCAGTTTTAATTGGGATGCGCATACTTTAACTGGAAATTTACGCATTTTCCGACATTTTTATATTACACGCCGAGCCAGTGTGCGTACCACGTTCTTTATGTTTTCCGAGACCGTGTACATCCATTTAAGCTGGTCGGCGACCAGTTTTACCTCCTGAAGTTCAGGAGGTATGGTCAGCGCCCCCGATTTATTCTCCGGTTTCACCGAAGGTTGCCGGGCCATCAGTTCCCGGTATTTACCGTCAAGATATTTTTGTGCTTCCTGGGGCGCTGTTGTTTTGGGAGCCTCTGAAACCTTTGTCTGCGTTAGCATAGCCAGGGCGAAATCCAGATTTCCGATGATGCTGTCGATGTAATTCCCGAAGTGCAGACTGGCTTCTGTGGTTTTGTTATGGCGGATATATGTCCCCAGGGCGGCGGCGAGGGAAAGGAAGGTATGGTTGAGCTCTACCAATTCGTTGATTTTTGCGAGATTTTTTTGCCTGGATTTTGGTTCTTCCATCATGCGCTGCAAGGCCGCGCTAAGGTCTCCGATAGCCAGAAACGCTTCCTTTCGGGAAAGCTTGTAGGAGGAGTCTTTGAGGTCCTTGTGTTGGTAATGTCTGCCAATTTCCCTGAGGTAATTAATGTTTGCCAGGATTGCTTTTTCAATATACTCCTGGATATTTAAATATTCCCAGGCAGGCCAGAAAAAGGAATTGGCGATAATGGCCAGCACTGCACCGGTCAGGGTGTCCAAAACCCTGTATTCAATGACATTTACCGCGTCGGGTCTCATCAAGGCGTAGACGAACACCGTGTTTATAGTGATAAAAATTGCAGAACTCCTATAGTTCTTTTGTACCAGGGAAAAAGACAGCATAAAGCTGATCATGGCCAGTACAGCATATAAGAAGGTATTTTGGATCAACAATACCAGCCCCACGGCAATGGCCCCGCCGATCAGCGTCCCATAAAGCCGGTGCTTGGACCGTTGCTTGGTCAATGTATAGCCCGGCCGCATGATGACAACAATTGTAAGCAGTATCCAATAGGAATTTTGAAGGGAAAAGATATGGCCGATGGCAAACCCTACCAAGACGGTAATGGTCAACCTCAGGCTGTGTCTGAAAATCGGTGACCGGAAGCTGAGGTTTTCAATAAGGATCTTCCAGTCATAATCCTGTTGGGAAATAAACTTTGCCGACTCTTTGGGACTCAGCCCTCTTTGGTCTTTTTCCAAAAGGTTTGCCATCACTTTTTGGATGACCTCTATTTTCTGGGATTGTTGGAGAAAATAATCAAGGGTGTTTTGCAGCAGCAGCACCTTTTCCCTGGCTTCAGGGTATTCCGCGTGTCTTGAATAGGCCAATATTGCTTTTTCCGCCTCTTGCAAAAGTTCCCCGATATGGCTGTCCTGAACCATGACTTGTTGCGGGCCCATCATACCGGCAAGATGTTCCAGCTGCCCGGCCATTTCAAAAAGGAGGTCCGTAAAAGGTTTTATACTTTGGGGTTGGTTTTCAAACTGACTTTGAAGTTTGTGCAGGTTGGGAAGGTTACCAATGGCAAGTTCCAGGATGTCTACCAGTTCAATAAAAATCAATACCTGCCTTCGGGAAAAGTTGGATCTGCCTGAATGGCGCCGGGAGCTTAAAAGGATCTCCCTAAGCACTTCATGTTTTTCATTGAGGTCCTTCTGCAGTTCGAAAAGTTCAATTTGTAAGTTCGGATCATTTCCCTTTCCAAGCGCCAGCCTTCCCCGGGTACGGAGGTATTCACCCGTCAGTTCCATGGCTTCGGCCATAAGCTGAAGCGTATGGTTTTTATGGGCCAGCAGGTTTGAAACATGGGAAAAAAGGAGGTACCACAGACCGCCAATTCCCATCAGTCCCGCGTGGATAAAGATATCTGCCCCTGTTTTTGGCTGGGCAAAACTGAGGATGATGGCCAATAACCCGGACAGCGAAACCAGTGAGGCCCTGAAGCCATATACTGAAATCAGGGAAACCGAAAAGATCAGCAGCCCTAATACGGGGATCAGCAGCCCAAAACTTCCGGAGGCGAAATTTACGGCAATGGTCGCGACCATTCCCAGGACCGTAGAGGCCAGGATTCCCCACATCCTATGGCGGCTGCTTCCCTGGACATTCGCCGGCGCGCTGATAAAGATGCCCATGGTCAGGCTAATGCCGGTTTCCAGACTTCCAAAGTAGAGGCTGCAAGTCAACACCACCAGAATGGCCAGGACCAGCACGAAGCCCTTAAAAAAATCCGCGCTTTTCACCAACTCGAAAAAGGAATGAAGGTTTTCCTGGACCAAAACCCTGACCTGATCTACTTTTCTGCTGACCATATCTACAGTTCCGCGGACTGCGCCCAGATATTGATGCCCGCGTCAAGGGCATATCGGTCAATATCAGCCAGTTCCCCGGCGGTGAATTCCAATTGGTCAAGTGCTTCTACACATTCCACGACCTGTTCGGGCCGGCTGGCTCCAATCAGAGCGGAGGTAATTTGGGGTTTGCGCAACACCCATGAAATGGCCATTTGCGCCAATGACTGCCCCCGCTTGGCGGCAATTTCGTTCAGCGCGCGGATGCGGGAAATGTTTTCTTCCGTCAGAAATTTCTTTTTCAGGGATTTGTTTTGGCTTGCCCTACTGCCTTCGGGGATGCCGTTCAGGTATTTAGTTGTCAACATCCCCTGTGCCAGCGGGGAAAAGACAATCGTCCCCATTTCCAGCTCGTCCAGCGTTTCCAGGAGTCCGTCATCCTCAATCCAGCGGTTCAGCATGGAATAGCTCGGCTGGTGGATGATAAATGGCGTGCCCATTTCCCTGAGCAGTGCATATGCGGCGCGCGTCCGTTTTGCATTGTAGGACGATATTCCCGCATACAGCGCCCTACCGGACCTGACGATATGGTCCAGGGCCAACATGGTTTCTTCCAACGGTGTATCGGGATCGAAGCGGTGGGAGTAAAAGATATCCACATAATCCAGGCCCAGCCGTTTCAGGCTTTGGTCACAACTGGACACCAAATACTTTCGGCTGCCCCATTCCCCATAGGGCCCCGGCCACATATTATATCCGGCTTTGGAGGAGATCACCAGCTCGTCCCTGTAGCCGGAAAAGTCTTCCCTGAGGATGCGGCCAAAGGCAAGCTCGGCGGCCCCCGGCGGGGGACCATAGTTGTTGGCCAGGTCAAAATGGGTGATCCCGAGATCAAAAGCCTGCCGGCATACCGCCTGTTTGTTCTGATGTGGAACGTCGTCCCCGAAGTTGTGCCAAAAACCCAAAGAGATCCGGGGGAGCTTCAGGCCGCTTTTTCCACATTTGGAATAAATCATTTTATCATACCGACTCGGGGATGCTGTCCATTTCATAGCTTGATTATAGATAGATTATACGTATATTGGGTGCCGCATTTAACAAATTAAAGGTAGTAAGAACAATATCAAAAAACTTATGAAAATTTCTTTATTACGCTTGGTCCTGGTCCTGGGAATTATCATGTCGGCCGCGCCCGAATCCCGTTCCCAAGCCCAAGCCAAGTACAACGATTCTCCCAAACTGGTGGTGGGCATCATGGTGGATCAAATGCGGGCGGATTATATTCGAAAGTATTGGGACAAGTTTGGCGATGACGGCTTCAGACGCCTGGTCAACGAGGGCTTTACTTTTACCAACAACCATTTTGACTATACCCCCACTGCCACAGGACCCGGCCATGCCAGTGTATATACGGGTACCACGCCGGCCGTCCACGGGGTGATGGGCAATTCCTGGTATGTGCGGGAACTGGACAAGAGCATAAATGTCATTGAAGTGCCGGGATTTAAAGGCGTGGGCTCCCAGCCCGGAGAGGAGGACAATAAGGGCCCGGGAAATGTTTTGACCACCACGGTGGGGGATGAGCTACGCCTGCATACCAACTTCAGGTCCAAAGTCATTGGCATCTCAAGAAAAGACCGGGGTGCCATACTGCCGGCCGGACATACCGGACAGGCGTATTGGTTTGAGGACGCATCGGGTAATTTTGTGAGCAGCAGTTACCATATGGAAACCCTTCCGGGTTGGGTAACTTCGTTTAACAACCAGAAACTTCCGGCGAAATATTTGAAACAGTCCTGGGAGACTTTGCTGCCTATCGAAGAGTATATCGAAAGTATGCCGGACGACAATCTTTACGAAGGCTTGTTTAAAGGAAGCGAGACGCCGGAATTCCCTTATAATCTACCGGAGATGATGGAAAAACAAGGCTACGGTCTTGGACTGATATCCGGTACGCCGTTTAGCAATGACCTGGTGCTGGATATGGCCATTGCGGCAATAGAAGGCGAATCTCTTGGAAGTGGTGACACCCCTGATATGCTTGCGGTTTCCTTTTCCGCCACGGATGCCGTGGGGCACCAGTTCGGACCCGCCTCCATTGAAGTCCAGGACACTTACCTCCGGCTGGACAGGACCATGGCCCGGCTGCTGGACTACCTGGATCAAAATTTTGGCAAGGACAATGTCCTGCTTTTCCTTACCGCTGACCATGCGGTGGCGTATGTGCCGGATTACCTGGTGAGCCTGGGCATCCCCGGAGGCCGTTTTGACAGCAAGGCAGGTATCGAATCGTTGCGCACCTTTCTTTCAGAAAAATATGGAGAAGACCTGGTCCTTGCTTTCAGCAATTATGGGGTATTCCTGAACCATGCGGTAATGGATCAAAAAGGGCTTGATCATGAGGCGGTTCAAAAGGAGGTGGCTAGGTTTATGCTGTCCCTGGACGGCGTGGCCGGAGCCCTGACCGCCACTGCCCTGACCAACGGTCAGTTTACGGAAGGCATCCAGGCAAGGCTGCAGAAGGGCTTTAACCAGAAGCGATCCGGGGATGTCTATATTTGGCTGGAACCCCACATGACTACAGGGGGCAGCTCCCGGGGCACCACCCACGGATCTCCATGGACTTATGATACGCATGCACCCATGCACTGGTACGGGTTTGGTGTGCCGGCGGGTTCCTCTTCCCATCCGGTAAAGATCTCCGATATCGCTTCCACGGTTGCCACCTTCCTTCATTCTCCGTTTCCCAGCGGCAATACAGGAAAACCCATGAATGAGTACATGAGGTAGGTTAAGATGATGCATCCCGGGAGGGGCAGTGAAACTATAAATTCCGCCTACCGATTCCTTAACCCGTTTACTCCAACAGGTTACGGACCATTGCAACGGGAACTAACGAAGTAAACTAAAGCGGACGCAGCAATTTGTTGCGTCCGCTTTGTGTTTTTTTATCCTGAAGAGGTTTGTGCCGGAAGGAATAGAGAGGCTGGGCCATGATACGGGACCGTGCATCTCCGTCGGAGTCGAACCCATTTATACGATTGTCTTTCTATAAACATAAGAGCGTTCGGGATCAGCAGTGATGCGTTAACCTCCGTGAACCAGCA
>DATGOS010000055.1:0-3935 GCA_035305725.1 Cyclobacteriaceae bacterium | reverse complement strand
CTGGTGGAAACCTTCGAAAGCACAGGCAAATGGGCAAGTATTGTTTTGGGGGGATTTTCGGATTTGACCCTTTTGAATATGGTGAGAAAGGACCTGCTGGGAGATATCATCCACGTCGAAAGCGGGTATGTGCATGATTTGCGGCTGGTGAAATTCGATCCCGAGCGGGAGCCCTGGCGGCTGCAGCCTGCCATAGACCGAAACGGCAACCTGTACCCAGACCATCCTATGAGAAACATGATGCCAGCTTTGGACATTAACCGCGGAGACCGTTTCGACTACCTGGTGTCCATGAGTTCAAAAGCAGTAATGCTGAACCGGTATGCGGCAGCGGAGTATGGACCGGACAGTTACTATGCTACCAAGGAAATGGCTTTGGGGGATTACAATGCTACCCTGATCCGTACCGTCCATGGAAAACTCATTACCCTCAACCATGATACCCATACCCCGCATCCAAGGGAGAATTTCCGTATACAGGGCACCAAGGGGGTATACTTAAGGGAAAGTGGCAACAACAGGATCTACCTGGATGGCAGAAGCCCCCGGGAGCACCAGTGGGAATCCGCGGATCCTTATTTAAAGGAATATCAGCATCCCATTAATAAAAACTACAATCCTCCCCAGCGTACCGGAGGAGCCATTCGTGGCCACGGAAGCGGAGGGATGACCCAGACACCCATAAATTGGGACAGGCTGATGACCGCGCTAAGAGAAGACAAACAGCCGGACTGGGATGTTTATGATTCCGTCACGAGTAGTGCCGTTATTCCCGTTTCCGAAGCTTCGGTTGCCGACAGAAGCAGGCCCGTTGATTTTCCTGATTTTACAAAAGGAAAATGGGAAAGCAGGCCTCCTCTTTACCCATCGGAGTAAAATAGTGGAATATGAAAGAGCCTGGCCACCTTTATCCCTTTCAAAAAGAGGAATAAAGGTGGTCTTTTTTAAGTCAAATATGCCTGGAGGCTTTTTTTGGGATATTCGTTTTTATTTGCGTCAGAAATCGCTTCCAGGGATTATCCCAACTCCGGGCCGCTGATCAGATACTGGAGCTGGACGTTTCCAGGATAGGGGTTGTGTCCGATATACATTCTGATAAATTCCCTTTGCACGGCAAAACCCTGTGCCTGAAGCCAGTGTATAAGATTTTCTTTGTCTTGATATACATCGACGACTACGGTCTGGTTCTTAAGCCGGTTTAAGGCATGGGTCAAAAGGTGATGGAGCGATTCGGGAACAGTGGACACCAGCGGCCCCAACTGGTAATAATTAGTGCCCGGTCTTCCCAGTAGATATCCCTTAATCTTGTTTTCGTCCTCCAATACAATGGAAACGTTGGGCTCACTGGCCAACATATGCCCGATTACGGACTCTCGCCGTACGCCGAATATTTCCTGATCAAAATCCGCTATGGCCTGCAGGTCTTCGGGAACCGCCGGTCGAATGGGAAAGTCCTGCCGGTCGGGATAACTTTGGTTAATGGGGCTCCGGGTCATCCTGTTCAGCAAATATTCTTCTTCAAACCCCAACTTAGAATACACCGGAAAACCTGCCGGAGTGGCGTCCAGCTTAATGGAGGGACAAGGTTCCAGTTTTTGCAGGATGCTTTTCATTAGAAGCTGCCCTATGCCCATTCCCCGAAAGGGTTTTCTGACAAGCATCATGCCTATCCAGGCCAGTTTTTTTTCGTGGACAATGGCTGTGACGGTGCCCACCACCGTAGCGTCTTTAACGGCAACCAGGCAAAATTCCGGGCTTTCGGAAAAAATCAGTTCCCAGTCCCTGAGGGTCTGGTTCCATCCTTCCGCGTTTTTAATTTCCATCGCGGCGTCAAAATCAGCTTCCGTCATCTGTCTCACTATTATTTCTGTAGGCATGCTTCCGATCGTTTTAATTAATATCTTATGTTTGTTTACTACCAGATACCACTTTTTGCGTTACCTTTTATGAATGGGTTAAGTCCAAAATTTCTATTTTCGATCACTTATTTTTTGGCCATAAAGGCTGGATTTTGCTTTTGATATCAGGGTAATTCCCTTCATAATCTTGTTTTTTGGAAAAATTATTTTTGAATTCGATAGTTTTTTATTTTCAATGAGTATATTTATCGGAAAATGAAGCCTGTTAGGAAATTAAAGGACACCAGCAGGACACCGGCGGACCTTCTTGTGGTCGCCGGGGTGATGCGAAGTATCCGTGTATGTGGTAAACAATTAAAAGTAAAATGGTAAATTATGGAAAACAAATTACTATTCATTAAAATGATTTCCTTTGCTTTGGTCTCCCTGCTTTGGGTGGGAGAACTGAAAGCCCAGGAAAGGGTCATTAGCGGGACCGTCACATCGCTGGAAGATGGGCAGCCCATCATCGGCGCGACCTTGCTGGTGCAGGGAAGCAGCAACCAAAGCCAGGGTACCGTGACGGATGTGGAAGGCAAATACTCAATAAAAGTGGCTGGACCGGAAGCTACCCTGGTGGTTTCCAGCATCGGTTATGAAAGCCAAACCATCCCGGTGGGCAACCGCAGCGTGTTGGACATTCAACTGCGATCGGACGTCAGTGAACTTTCTGAAGTGGTGGTGACTGCCTTTGGTATTGAAAGGGAAAAGAAAGCTTTGGGATACTCCGTCCAGGAAGTCAACACCGAAGCGCTGACCACGGCCAGGGAAGCCAATGTGGTCAATTCCCTTAAAGGAAAGGTAGCCGGAGTTCATATTAACCCCACCTCCGGTGGACCGGGAGGCTCCTCCTATGTGGTCATCCGGGGAAACAGCTCCCTGACTGGAAACAACCAGCCGCTCTATGTGGTGGATGGTATTCCCATAGATAACCAGACACTGGATGCGGCCAATAGTTTTGATGGGTATGACTACGGCGACGGTATCGGAAACATCAATCCTGACAACATAGAAAATATTTCTGTCCTGAAAGGTCCCGGTGCCGCCGCAATGTACGGGGCCAGGGGTGCGAACGGTGTGATACTCATTACCACCAAATCAGGAAGAAACCGCAGGGGAATCGGCGTGGAAATCAATTCCAATTATACTTTCGAAACGGTCAGTGTACATCCTACCTTTCAAAATACCTGGGGGGGCGGATATGATGACAATTACGCTTCTTTTGGAACGGAAGTCATAGACGGCAGAGAGGTATTTGTCTGGCCGGGGTGGATGTTGGACCAATGGGGAGGACGTATGGACGGACAGCCCATCATCTATGATTATGCCAGAGAATGGGGGGTTCAGGAGTTTTCACCGCAGCCTGTCGATAACATAAAGAATTTTTATGGTACCGGGACTACATTTACCAATACGGTATCCGTCTTTGGCGGGAATGAAAGAAGCTCCGCAAGGCTGTCATTTTCCAATATGGACAATAAAAACATAGTACCCAACAATAAGCTGGCCAGGCAGAACATCACTTTACGGGCCACCCACCAGATTTCCGACAGACTAATGGTGGATGCTAAGGTCAACTATACCCGACAGGAGGGCAACAACAGGATCCAAAACGGGATCAGCTTTAGCGGACTTCAGTCAAGTCTGGAAGTGTTGCCTCGTAGTGTCAGCCTGGATTGGATGAAGAACCATACCCGGGAGGACGGACGGATGACCAACTTCAAGTCCGGTTCGCCCTACAATCCCTACTGGATAACGGAAAAGTTCAAAAACAACGACACTCGGGACCGGGTCATTGGCATGGCCAGGGTCACCTATGAGTTTACGGACTGGTTAAGCCTGCAAGCCAGGACCGGTACCGATTTTTATACCGACAACAGGTTTGCGATGATTCCACAGGGTACGCCTGGAGGCGCAAACCTGAACGGACAGGTAAGGAACACCATGTGGCACGTGAAGGAGGAGAACAGTGACCTCTTGCTGACGGCTACCGGTGATTTGTCGGAGGATTTTACCGGTACCTTTTCGGTCGGCGCC
>DATGOS010000054.1:0-4501 GCA_035305725.1 Cyclobacteriaceae bacterium | reverse complement strand
AGGAATGGTTCCGGAAGACATTGACTATATCAATGTACACGGCACATCTACCCCATTGGGTGATGTAAGCGAAATCAAAGCCATACAAAGGATCTTCGGCGAGCACGCTTACAAATTAAATATTAGTAGTACAAAATCGATGACGGGCCACTTGCTCGGTGCGGCCGGGGCAGTAGAAGCAATCGCTGCGATCCTTGCGATCCAGCATGATGTGGTTCCTCCCACCATCAATCACTTTACAGATGATGAAAGTTTGGACAACCGGTTAAACCTAACTTTTAACAAAGCACAAAAACGAGAAATTAGAGCTGCATTAAGCAATACTTTTGGATTTGGAGGGCATAATTGTTCGATCATCTTCAAAAAAAATCTGGAGTAGATTGAAAGTATTACGTTTACTCGGGCTTCATAAGCTTATTTACAGCAAAAAGGATAAAAGGCTTGCAGCTTCTATCGGTCTGATAGTGGGTAGCAAGCCTTTAAATTTATCCTTGTACAAGCTTGCCTTCCGGCATGCCTCTGTGGCAGAGGAAGCTAAAAGTGGAGTGAAAATGTCCAATGAGCGCCTTGAATTTCTGGGCGATGCCGTACTCGGTACAGTGGTTGCGGAACATCTTTTTTTGAAATTCCCCTACCGCCATGAAGGCTTTTTGACGGAAACCAGGTCCAGGATCGTGAACCGTGAGGCACTCAACCAGGTGGGAAAAAAAATTGGTCTGGCGGCCATCGTGGAGGCCGAACACTCCTCCCGAGGCCTGAATGCGTTCAAATCCATCTACGGAGACACTTTGGAAGCTTTGATCGGCGCGGTTTATCTGGACAGGGGCTACTACTTCTGCAAAAAGTTTGTGTACAACCGGATTATCCTCCCCCATTTTGACCTGCACAACATCATCCATACAACCACGAACTTTAAAAGCAAGGTCATTGAGTGGTCTCAAAAGGACAACCACGCCATTGATTTTAACCTAAAGTCGGTCTCCAAAAACCAACGTTTCAAAGAATTCGTGGTGGAGCTGAATATTGACGGTGTAACCTGCACAGAAGGCAGCGGCCCTACCAAAAAGAAAGCCGAACAGGAGGCCGCCAAAAACGCCTGTGAAAAACTGAATTTGGCCATGTAGCAAGACCCTGTTTGGAATCTATGGTCCAAATAAGTAATTTGAAACACTATGTCTCTTTTAAAAACCGCAGGTGCCACGGTCAACCAAACTCCTTTGGATTGGGAGGGGAATTTTCAGAATGTTAAATATGCCATTGAAAAGGCAAAGTCGCTGGGCGTGGAGTTGCTGTGTTTTCCTGAATTGTGCCTGACAGGCTATGGGAGCGAGGATCTTTTTTTAAGTAAATGGTATATCAAAAAAGCGATGGGGCTTTTGCAAAAAGCCATCCCGCTATGTAAAGGCATCACCGTCTGTATAGGAACTCCCGTATTGGTAAAAGGCAGGTTGTTCAACTGCATGGCCGTGGTGGAAGACGGTGATCTAAAATCATTCGTGGCCAAACAATCCCTCGCGATCGAAGGGGTGCACTATGAATACCGTTGGTTCAGTTCCTGGGATTCCGGCACCGTAGGCATGGTTGATTTTTTTGGACAGGAAATTCCCGTAGGCGATATTATACATGAATTGAAAGGAATAAAATATGGGTTTGAAATCTGCGAGGACGCATGGAGAGGCGAGTTAAGGCCGGGGTACCGCCTAAAGAACCGGGGCGTCGACCTGATCTTCAATCCCAGTGCCAGCCACTTCGCCATGGGTAAAAGCCTGCTCCGGGAAGAACTGGTAAAGGAAAGTTCGGAAAAGCTAAATGTTACCTACGTATACGTCAATCTTCTGGGTAATGAAGCAGGCCGAATGATATTTGACGGCGAAGTTTTGGTGGCGAAAGGCGGCGTACTTTTACTGAAAAATCCTTTGTTGTCCTTTCAGAACTTTCAGTTGCTTTCCTTCATCCATAAAGAACCCGGCCGGATCAGCAGAACGCTACTGCCCAGCGGGGAGAGTTTTCCGTCAAAGTATGAGGAATTCACCGCTGCCGTTTCCCTGGGCCTATTTGACTACCTGAGAAAATCAAAAAGCAAGGGATTTGTGCTTTCTTTAAGCGGAGGTGCCGATTCTTCCGCAGTAGCGGTGTTGGTGGCTGAAATGGTGAAAAGAGGCGTACGGGAACTGGGCGCTGAAGCATTCCTGAAAAAGATAAACTCCTCCTTCCGGCCTTCCACCACCCCGCCTGTTAAGGAAATTGTCGGCAGCCTGTTGACCACCGCTTATCAGGGCACCGCAAATTCCTCACCCGAAACCCTTGCCAGTGCCCGGTCTCTTGCGGAAAGTATTGGTGCTGATTTTGTCGAGTGGGACATTTCAGAGGAAGTGGCAGGTTACAAAAGGAAGATCGAAAGTGCCCTCAATAAACAACTCTCCTGGGAACAGGATGATATCACCCTTCAAAATATCCAGGCCCGTGCCCGGTCACCAATCATCTGGATGTTGGCAAACATCAAAAACTCGCTGCTGCTGACCACCTCCAACAGAAGCGAAGGGGATCTGGGCTATACGACCATGGACGGGGATACCAGTGGTGGCCTTGCTCCCATTGCCGCCGTGGATAAGCATTTCTTATTGGGCTGGCTCAAGTGGGCGGAGAAGCAGCTTGGCTATGCCGGACTGGCGCGGGTAAATGCCCTTAGGCCCAGCGCCGAACTCCGTCCCCGTGAAAGCGTACAGACGGATGAGGCGGATTTAATGCCTTACGCTGTCCTTGTTGATATTGAGCGCCTGGCTGTCTTAGACAGACGGTCTCCCAAAGACGTGTACCTCATCCTGAAGGATGAATTGAACATGGAATCCCAGTTGCTCAAGGGTTATATAAAAAAATTCTATCATCTTTGGGCGGCCAGCCAATGGAAAAGGGAAAGGATCGCCCCCTCCTTTCATCTGGATGAATTCAATGTGGACCCAAAGACCTGGTGCCGTTTTCCCATTCTCACCGGGGGCTTCAGGGACGAACTGAATGAACTTGAAACATTGGAAGAAGAATAAACGACTTTAACAAAAAAGAATATATGATACGGACGATTTTAGATTATGTGGTATGGAGCCCTGATCCGGCAGTTTTTTCAGGTTTTGACAGATTAAGGTGGTACAGTTTATTTTTTGCTTTGGGCTTTATCATCTCCCAGCAAATCATGATCTATTTTTTTAGGAAGGAAGGACACGACGAGAGGCTGGTGGATCGCCTGACCATCTATATGGTCATTGCCACCATTGTGGGCGCCAGACTTGGGCATGTACTTTTTTATGAACCCGAACGCTACCTGAGCAATCCCCTCGACATCCTGAAGGTTTGGGAAGGTGGCCTTGCCAGCCATGGGGCGGCCATTGGCATTTTGTTCGCCTTATGGTTGTACGCCAGAAAGGTACCCGGCCAGAACTACCTTTGGGTGGTGGACCGTATTGTGATCGTGGTGGCTATGACCGGCGCCCTGATCCGGTTCGGAAACCTGATGAATTCGGAAATCGGTGGAAAACCCACCGGAACTGACAAAGGATTTGTGTTTGCCAGGGATACCGAGGAGCTACTGGGTACACTAAAACTTCCCATAGAAGATATCGATGCCTATCTGCCCGAGGACCGGAGCGGAGAACTTACCGGAAGCGGAAAAGTACCCGTAAATTTTGACATTGAAATTGCCAAAGGGGGTTATGAAGAAGCGGATCTGCGGAAGGCGCTGGAATCTGATGTGAAGTATGTGCTGACGCAGTTCAGAAGTTCGCAGAACCATCTTGCGGAAGATCCCACCACGCCATTAGATTATACCCTGACCGACAAAGGAGATCATTACCTTGCCACCATCCAGACCTTTGGCATTACGAAACATCCCACCCAGATCTACGAGGCCATCACCTATTTCGTAATTTTTCTACTCCTGTTATTAGGGTGGTTTAAATACAAAGAACAACTGCCGGAAGGCTTGTACCTGGGGATATTTCTGGTGTCGGTGTTTGGAATGCGCTTCTTTTGGGAGTTTTATAAAGAAAATCAGGTGGAATTTGAGGAGGACCTGACCTTCAATATGGGCCAGAGTCTCAGTATTCCTTTGGTGATTGCAGGCATTATTTTGATCATATACGCACTGAAAAAAGGTCTTAAACCCAAGCGCGTTCAGGGGACGGGATCATAACCATGCCCCCCCCATGGGTGGCACCTGCCTATCCTTTTGATACCCATCCATCCCCCCTTCAGTAGGCCATGTTTAAGAATGGCTTCCTTCATATAATTGCTGCAAGTCGGGGTGAACCTGCATGAACGGGGGATCAACGGCGAGATCAAATATTGGTAAACCAATACAGGAAAAACCGCCAGTTTTCTTAAAAAGGAATTCAAATGATCATTATTTGTCGGGAAAGAAACACCTGTGGATTGAATCCGTAATTATACAACAATAAACACCTGGCCAGATTTGAAGTTCCCTGTCCCCAACTATATTTTTACCCTCGTT
>DATGOS010000053.1:0-3923 GCA_035305725.1 Cyclobacteriaceae bacterium | reverse complement strand
ACCGTCAGATAATTGGAGAATTCCCCGGACCTCCCCTGAAGTGACAGCGCTTCCTGTAGGCCCACAAGGGCTGTGTTCGCATTGCTGGCATTGGGATATTCATCCAGTATTTTCTTGTAATCGTTGATGGTCTCATCATAGTTTTTTAAGGAATAGTTGGCAATTGCCCTTCCTTCCAAAGCAAACGGCACAAAGGGGCTGTTGGGCTTGGTGCTGATCAGTTGGGAAAATCCGTTCCTGGCTTCCGCATATCGGTTTTCCTCCATATGTATTTGTGCCCGCTGAAATATCGCATCCGCCAAATAAATGCTGTTAGGGTAATTATTGATTAACCTGTCCAACTGCTGTATCGCCTCGTTGTTTCTGTTTTCAAAATTCAAAACCACCCCTTCGCGGAACAGTGCATAATCAGAAAACTGGCTTCTTTCACGAACAGCCCGTCTAAAGGTATTTAACGCCTCCGTGAATTTTTTCTGCACATAATAAGTATCCCCCAAGCGCATCAATGCCTCCTCATAATTTTCCTTCCCCGCCTGGCCCTGAAGTCTGTCGGTGTATATCTTAAACTGGCTTTCCGCCCTGTTGTATTGTCCGCTGTTGAAATAGGCATAGCCAAGGCCATAACGGGTCTTGAGCAGATAGGGATCCGTGGACGCGGGCTTTAAAGACAAAACAGCTTCATATGCTTTGATCGCTTCAGGAAGATTGTTGTTGAGCGCATGGGTTTCCCCTTTCCAAAAATGGGACTGTACGAGGATATTTCTGTCCACGGGAAAAGTTTGCGACTTGTTGAAATAATTTAAAGCCTGGGAATATCTCCCGTCTTTGTAATAGGTGATCCCCTGGTAAAATGTGACCTTTTGGTAGGCGGCCTTTATCCTGTCGGACTTGTTTTTTAATTTTTCTATATGGTCAATGGCACGCAGGTAATTGTTGGTATTGATCAGTGCATCGCTCAGGAGATTTTCCGCCTCCCTTAAATGCGCTCCCTGGGGATATGTCTCCAGATAATTATCCAACGCCACTACCGCATCCTGAAAACTGCCCCGCTGCAGGTTTACTTTGGCATAGTTAAACAAGGCTTCCTCCTGTATGGCAGGGTCATGGCCGCTTTTATAGGCGGCATTGAAACTGTTGGAGGCATATTGGAAGTTGTTCAGGTTAAGATAAGCATGCCCCAGATAATAGCTGGAGACCTGTCCCAAGGTATCGTTTTCCATGGCAACTTCTTTAAAATAATTGCTGGCCTGCTGAAAATTCCCTGTCTCGTAATGGGCCACTCCAGCCTTGTACTTTTGATCCCGGGTGAGGGCCCGCTTGCTCTGCTTGACAAAGGCATCATAATAACTGGCGGCATTGGGAAAGTTTTTGTTTTCAAAGGCGGCTTCGGCAAGCAAAAGGTAGATTTCCTCTCTCTTTTCAAGGTTTGGCCTTGCGGTTAATATGGGCGTGGCGTAGTCCTCCAGCGACCGAAAATCTCCCTGCCGGTAATACAGGGCAGATAACATATAAGGGACCTTTCCTGAATACAAGTTCGATTTTTCGGCTTCCTTAAAATCCTGAACAGCCTTGGGGAAATCTCCAGCCTGCATGGCGATGTAGCCGGAATAGTAGTAGGCATCCGGTACATAAACGGTACGGGTCGGCTTTACCTGTTCGAAATACGCCGCAGCATTTTTATGGTCCTTAAGCTGAAAAAAAGAGTATCCGGTTTTAAACAAAATCTCGGCGCGCTTTTCATATGCCGTTTGCTGGGTGTTTACCATCCTGAAATTTTCGATGGCGGACCGATAATCCCTTTGGGCAAAATAATGGTCTCCCAGAATCAGTGCCGCATCATTGGCCTTGGGCTGTTTGGGATGATCTGCCAAAAAATTGCCCAAAAGACTTGGGCCGTCAGGGTTCTCCAGATAAAGCGCTGAAGCGGCATGGTAAAATTGAACGTCCACGCTTTGGGCCTCATCCAGATTCTTGTCCTTCAGATGTTCAAAGCTAAATTTCGAGGCTGAATATTGGTTTTTTTGAAAAAGTTCCAATGCCTCATTGAATTCCCTGTCCACATTGTTTTGATAAACGGTGGATTGGGCCTGGGCTTGGTGGAACCCTAAAATAGCCAAGAACGCGACTAAGATTTTCCTCATTTTCCTGTAAGAAATTTTTAATGCATGATTTTATAGACCAACTCCTTCAAAATTTCCGGGTCTTCCCAGTTGCAGTTGATACCTTTGGAACGTAAATCCGCCTCTTGCAAGTATCCGATGTTATCAATAACCTTGCCCAAGGGATAATTTTTGGCGGCAACGAGGTACTCTTTGATGAAATAGGGATGGACCTTCATGCTGGCTGCCAGCTCTGACTCCGAGCTTCCCTTGTTCGCATGAACCAAAAGAAGCCTGGAAAAATGGTTAAAAAGCACATTGATGGTGGGAATGAGCGGATTGTTTTTGGGATTTTGTTTGAAATGGTCAATGATTTTATTGGCCTTTAATAAATCCTTGAAACTGAGCGCTTTGGTCAGTTCAAAATTGTTATAGTCCTTGCTGATGCCTATAAACTGCTGAATATGGTTGGCGGTGACTTTGACCGGTTCCTTAAAGTTGATCAGCATCTTGTCCACCTCGTTGGACAGCACGTCGAGACTGTTTCCGATGGATTCCGCCAGCAGTTGGGCGGCGTTAGCCTCAATGGTAAAACCTTTTTGCTTTACATAGCCTTCGATCCAGGGAGAAAGTTTGTATTCAGGGATTTTTTCCGACTTCACCAGCACTGCCCGCTTGTCCAATTCCTTGGTGAAGCTTTTTTTTCCATCCAGGCTTTTGTATTTGTGGGCAAAAACTAAAATCGTACTGGGCAGTGGGTTTTGTAGGTATGCGCCCAGCAGCTTTTCCCCGGAAGATTTTCGGAGGTCGGCGACATTTTGCGCCTCCTTAACGATCACTACCTGCCTGTCCGCCATCATGGGAAAGCGCTTTGCATTGATCAGAATTTCATTGACCGAACAGTCTTTTCCATACATGACAATTTGGTTAAAGCCTTTTTCATGCTCCGCCAGCGCATTGTTTTCAATAAAATCAGTGATTTGATCGATAAAAAAAGGCTCTTCCCCCTGAAGAAAATAAACCGGCGCGTACTTTCCCTTCTGCAGGTCTTTTAAAACTTCCTCTGGCTTGCTTGGCATGGATTGTTTGACTAAGGCCCAAAGATAAACATTAATTTATCTTTTGTCACCTCAATTATCTTTCAACAAATGGGAGAATTCCCGGGCAACCTTGTCAATTTTTGGCCGGGACACATTCAGAATGTAGCGGTCCTTGGGATTGTGTTTTTCATAATCCTGATGGTAATCCTCCGCGACCCAGAACCTGGTAAAGGGGACAATTTCAGTCACCACTTTATCCGGCAGTTCTCCCGAGTTGTCCAGTTCCTTAATCTTGCCCGCCGCCAGTTTCCCTTGCGCTTCATTATGGTAAAAAATCGCGGACCGGTACTGCGGTCCGATATCCGGACCCTGCCGGTTCAGTTGCGTCGGATCATGGGCGGTAAAAAATATATCCAAAAGCGTGGAATAATCGATAATTTCCGGGTCATAATAAACGGCCACGGCTTCCGCATGGCTTGTTTTTCCGGAACTTACCTGAGCATAGGTGGGATTGTCCTCGGTGCCGCCGGCATAACCGGACACGGCCTCCGCCACACCTGCTATTTGTTCAAATGAAGCCTCCACGCACCAAAAACAACCGCCCGCGAAGGTAGCAGTGTCCAGGCGGCTGTAATCCAGATCAGCCATTGCCGCCCTGTTTTGGCTTTTGTTTTGCTGTCCTTCACATCCAAAGGAAAGGAACAGCAGAATTGCTATCGTGAAGTTTCTTATTGTTGACATGTACCTATGTCTTTTGCCCATTAACAGCAATAACGAAAAATAC
>DATGOS010000052.1:0-5501 GCA_035305725.1 Cyclobacteriaceae bacterium | reverse complement strand
CAACATCGCCTCATTGTATAAAGAGGCGTATTCATAAGAGTTCAGTGGGTCCATCAAATGATCCGGCACCTGTAAACCATACTGCGCGTTGAACCCGATGGAGGATTCCGTACTGTTGCCTGTCTTTGTGGTCACTAATATCACCCCGTTTGATCCCCTCAACCCATACCAACTCAGCGTGGCGGCATCCTTCAGTACCGTAAAGCTTTCAATTTCCTCAAAATCAAGATCGGCAAAATCCCGTTCAATGCCGTCTACGATGATCAGGGCGTCCACATGGTTAAACGAATCTCTTCCCCTGACCCGGTAAGTGCTGAAGTCAGCACCGGGCTGTGTACCCAACTGCACTACATTGAGCCCTGGCAGCCTTCCTGAAAGCACATTGGTCAAAGAACCGGTAGACGGTTGCGGAAGCTCGGAGGTCTTAATGGAAGAAACCGCCCCGGTAAGGTATCTTTTTTGCAGAAGTCCATGGGGCAACTGCACATAATCGTCGTCACCTGCCAGGATTTTGGCTTCTTCCATGCTGATCTCAAGCCTGGTGTTCAGGGACAGATCCCGGGTGGTCGAAAGATATCCTTCCTTCTTGAAAATCAGTATATCTGTATCCAACGCTTCTATAGAAAAACTGCCGGAAGCATCGGTTAGGGTCTTTAAATTGGATTCCTGGATAGAAACCGTGACGCCTTGTATACCCTGATTCCCGGAGTCAATTACCCTACCGGAGTGGATCCGTTGCCGTAATGTCTGTTCTACCTGGGCAAAGGAGGGTATGCTCAAACCCACTAAAAGAAATACTACTGCCCATATTATTTTCGTATATAATTTTTCCATTTGGTTTGTCTGTCTAGGATTTAAAGGTGCATGTAATTAATCCCTGCAACCTTAGCGAAAGAACTGTTCATCCGGGGATTGCCTGCCGGCACCTTTTGGTTGTCAGTAAGAAGCTTCATGCCATTATTCAGGCCAGCCCGGGTTTTGCTTCAGGTTGAAACCTTTGGCGATTTCATTCAAAGGGATGGGATACAAGTGCATATGGTCTTCAAACCTGCGCTGGTAGGCCGAGGACATCAAGGTAGGCGTGTAAATAAAAGTGTCCCCTTCCTTTCTCACGTCCATTCGATGAATGGGCTGCGCAATGATTTCAGGTCCTTTTTTCCACCTAAGCACGTCAAACCACCTGTTCCTTTCAAATGCCAGTTCTACGGCCCGTTCATTTCGAATCAGCTCACGCATGTTTTCTTTTGAAATAACTTCCCCGCGGTTTGCAAAGGTCTCGGCTACGCTCGGCATATTGACCGTCGGTCTTTGCCTGATCTGGTTCACCGCGGCCTGCACTTCTTCCACGGGCCCCTGGGCCTCATTTAACGCTTCCGCATAATTCAAGAGAATCTCAGCGTACCTATAATATACAAAATTGAGAATCGCCCTGGCGGTGGAATTACCTTTTAGCGCTTCCGGCCATAGCTTCCGGCAATAATAGCTCGTCGTCGTGCCGGTACCCGAAGTGCCGGTCACGTCTTTTCCGTACACGGTCCCTTCATCGGTAACCGCGTACCAGGTTTCCATCTTAGAAGGAGCCTGCCAAACCTGATCATTGCGGATTACATTGAATTCCAGACGGGGATCTCTATTGTCGTAGGGCGCTTCAAGGGAATAACCTGACCCCGGGTCACTGATGCGCAGGCCTTGTTTGGTCTCATAAAGGTCCACATGGTTCTGGGTGGGGTTTAGTGAGCCGCTCTTTTCCAAATAGCCGTTGGTGCTGGGGGAAATCAGATAGTCCCGAAAGAAACCCGGCGTGTTGGAGACACGCGGTCCCTTAATATTTGCCATGATATACTCATGAGAAATAGGGTCCGTCAGTATGCTGGAATAATCAGGATTTAAGCTATACCGGCCCATATCAATCACCTGTTTTGCCGCATCTGCTGCCCTTTGCCATTTGCCCGGATCGTCCGTCGGGTTCCACAGCGGACTTGCGGCCAGCAACAAGGCTCTTGAGCGCAGGGCCCTGGTAGCTCCCAAGTCGGGCCGCCCGTTGTTGTTGGAGACATCACTTCCAGGGTTGCTGATGGAATACCCGGGATTCCAGCCCATGTCAGGATTATAAATCATCAGAGGGCTGGAACCTGTGTTGTCTATAAAGGTCACTGTACTAAAGATTGCCTCCGCCTCATCAATATCCCTTTCGATAAAGGCCAGCGTCTCTTCGAAGGTGGAACGGGGAATATCCATGTCCTCATTCAATCCCAATGGCTTGTCCATAAGAATCGCTCCTCCCCAACGCCTCGCCAGTTCAAAATAGAAATAGGCCCTGTAGTACAACTGTTGTGCTTTGGCCAGGTCTCCGTTTAACGTAGGCTCTGTCTCCCAGGGAATATTCTCAAACTCCTCCAGAAACACGTTGGCGTTCCTGATACCCTCATAAAATCTTACATAAGGAGGGTTCTGGCCAGAGATGGTTTTATTGGAGGTGAACTCCGTGCCGTGTTCGAAATTTAACCAGTCCCCACTGTACATTGCCTTGTAAGGCTCATCCATAAACCCGCACACGGCTTCGTCCGTAAATTCAGCAATGGTTCCTCTAAAGGGCTGCCCTACCGAACCCAGCCCGAAATAATCCTGGACCATAAAGGTATAGGTTCGGTCAGCAAACTGTGATGCAAGCTTTGGATCAGCGAATACTTGTTCCTTGGTCGTGGTAACTCCTGTATCCCGTTTTAAGAAATCCTCCTGACAGGATGACAAAGACAAGGCTGATAAACATAAAAAATAGAATGTATTTCTGATTTTCATTTTTCTAGAATTTAAAGCGTGACTTTTATACCGAGCTGATATGTCCTGATGTTGGGGTAGGTGACGCCCCGGTTCACGTAAGTCCCTACATTTAAATCATCCCCGTTTTCCGGGTCCAATCCGATGTAGTTCGTCCAGGTATACAGATTATTGCCTGTGAGGGTCAGACTTGCCTCCTGCAGCTTAAATTTCGAAATCCACTTCTGCGGAATCATATACTGCAAAGACACGTTTCGGAGTTTTATGTAGCTGGCATCCTGTAAGTTGAAGGCGTTGATGACTCCGGTATGCTCGCCGTTAAGGTCCGTTCTTCCATAAAACCTGTTCTGGCCAATGTTTGCCGCCCGGATGGCGGGGTATTTTGCATTGGGGTTTTCCGGCGTCCAACGGTCCAACTGGAATTCATAATATTGTGGAACAATAAAAATGGCATCCGTCTCGACAGGGAAAAACTCATTGCTGACCTTGTCCACGGCCTGGAACAAGGCGCTCAGGGAGAAATTCTTGTACGAGATGTGCGGGGCCATACTGTACTGGTCAATGGGTACATCTGAATAACCGATGGAAGTGTAGTCTTCCGCCGTGATCAGCCCGTCACCGTTGATGTCCATCAGCTTGATGTCTCCGGGCATAAAGGGAAATCCTTCCATTTTAGCCCAGGCATCGATTTCCTCCTGGTTCTGGAAAAATCCGTCGGCTACATCATAACTCCAAAACTGCCCTATGGCGGATCCGGCCTTTCGAAGATTTCCTCTCTGGTTCAGCGGTTCATCCAGAATCACCCGTTTGTTTTTAATATGACTGAACTGGAAGTTCACGCCGTAGAGAAACAAATCACTACGGTTCAATAACCTTAACTCAACTTCTATCCCGCCGTTGTAATTCTCTCCATAGTTATAGATGGGTACATCTTCGCCATAATGCTCAAAGGTGGCCTTACCCCGGGAAAGTAATATGTCCGTACGCCGCTCATCGAAAAGATCAACCACAAGCTGAACCCGGTTTTCTAAAAAGTTGGCATCAATCCCAATGTTCCTCTTAAAACCGGTTTCGAAGGTCGCATATGGATTACCAATACGTTTGTGATAATACGTCGGCGTACTCGTCATCCTGGTGGGGTTGCCGAAGGTAACGCCGGTGGTCGGTCCATACTCATCCAGAAACAAAAACCGGGAATCAATCTTCCGGTAACCCACCAGGCTTATATTCGTAGTGGAATAACCCACATTACCGATACTTCCGCGGATTTTCAGAAAGTCAAGGCTGATGGCCCGGTTTATCCCGGCCATAAACTTTTCCTCGCTGAGGGTATATCCCAAACCTACCGTGGGGAAAAACCCATAACGGTAGCCTTTGTCAAAGTTTTCTGATCCCTGATAGGAGCCATTGAATTCTGTATAATATTTGTCCTTATAGCTGTAGGTGGTTCTGAAGACCATACCCTGAAAGGCGCTCGGCGCTTCGATCCCTGTCAGGTATTTCAACTCGCGTGTGGCCACCAGGGCACCGGATGCTTTGTGGTCACCATAGGTTTTATTGAGGTTGGCCTGGATCTGGATATTTGTCTTTAGCAGTCCGCCCCCCACACCCGTATTGCTGTTCAGGGGATCGTCTATCCTATAGTTGGCAGGATTTTCATAGGCGGGAATGATTTCTTTGGTTTCCCGGTCTACCGTATACACAGCGCCTGAAGCAGACTGGTTGCGGTAAAACTCTGAACTTTGGTCGTAAGCAAGCCGGGCCTGCAGATTCAGCCCCTCGGTGATGAAATCCAGCTTTTGTTCTATCCCAAATACGCTTCCCAGGACATTTTTCTCCCCCTGGGTAAAACCGCCACGCTTCAAATTGATGTACGGGTTTTCCTGATATTCCCCAAAGCCTACCCCTATGATCTGGTTATAGGTGTCGTCTTTGGCAATTTCCTCCGGTGTCCTTCTTTTGGCGGCTTCACGGTCAAAAGGCATGGACCATGACGGCGCAATGTACATCCACTTAAACGCAGCCTCGGAACCACTCCGGAAATTGGCTACCGCCGCTGTCTGGGTATACTTGATCGCGCGAACGGTATGTTCGTCTTCAATCCTTCCTGAAAGATTTAGGCTGATCGTAGTCGTAGGCGTCAGCTTGTAGTCAATATTTGACCTGAAATTAGTCCTCTTCGCGTAAGGCGAAGTTTTATATCCCAGCGGCGTGTCAAAATGCTTGAACATCCCGTCTTCATGCATATACCCCAGGGATACGAAATAACTTACCTTTTTGCTACCTCCCCTGATGCTCAAGTTGTGCTGCTGCCGTCCCCAGGCCTTTTGCGTCAGTTCATCAAACCAGTCAACGTCAGGATAAAGTAAAGGATCGCCCTTTCCGGTTCTAAACATCTCAATATCTTCCGGAGTAAAGAACTTCTGGTAGGTATTGGGATCCAAGATTCCCGCGGCAAGCATATTGTCTTCCCCCTCGTTGTGCAAAACCGCCGCCTGGTAGGAACGCAGAGGCTTTGGTCTTTGGCCAAACGTATTCAGACCCACCTGAAGATTATAGGTAATCCTGGCGGCGCCTGGTATGCCTCTCTTGGTGGTGACCACGATCACACCGTTTGCTCCTTTTAGGCCAAACAGTGCAGTCGAAGCCGCATCCTTGAGTACGCTTATGGATTCAATGTCATTGGGATCAATGTCTCCAAAAGATTCCCTTTCCACACCGTC
>DATGOS010000051.1:0-5903 GCA_035305725.1 Cyclobacteriaceae bacterium | reverse complement strand
ATAAAATCCCCTGGAGCTCGTTTCTAGCTTATCGATGAGGGTCATCGCCATATACTTAGGTGCTCCCGAAAGGGTACCTGCCGGAAAGGTATCCGCAACCAGTTGCAGGGGATTGGAATTTTTTGGCAAAATGCCTGTCACTTTGGAAACAAGGTGAATCACATGGGAATAATACTGGATTTCTTTAAACACCTCTACTTCCACTTTTTCCGATGAGCGGCTCAGGTCGTTTCTTGCCAGGTCCACAAGCATTACATGCTCGGAGTTTTCCTTGGGATCATCATAGAGCTTCATGGCCAGATTGGCGTCCGCCTTGTCATTACCGGTCCGCTTAAAAGTTCCGGCAATGGGATATATGGTCGCTTTGTTGTTCTTCACCACGATTTGTGCTTCCGGAGAGCTCCCGAAAACCTTGAAGGAGCCATAGTCAAAATAAAACAAATAAGGGGATGGGTTGATTGACCGCAATGCACGGTACACATTAAATTCATCTCCTTTAAATCCTGTGGTGAAATTTCTGGACAATACGATCTGAAACACGTCGCCCTTGAAGCAATGCTCTCTTCCCTGCCGCAGAATGTCCAAAAACTCCTCGTCGGTATAATTTGAAGTCTCTTCGCCCACCATGTTGAACTGGTAAGAGGGAATGTTTTTATTTTTCAGCAGCGTTTCGATCTGGCTGATGCTGCTGCCTTCGTCCGATGGATCTACTGAATGTTCAAAAATATGAAGTTCATTTTTGAAATGGTCGACGACGATGACGTTTTTATATACCGAATACTGCATCAACGGCACATCGGACTCCTGGGTGTTTTTCAGGCTGATATCTTCAAAATAGGCTAAGGTATCGTACTGGATATAGCCGAACAGCCCGTTTGAAATAAATTTGAATTCCTCCTTATCTCCGTCAAATTTTGACGCAAACCCTTTGAGGGCATCCACGAGTTTATAATCCTTTTCAATGGGATAAGAAAAAGTTTGTCCAAAGGGCAGTTCCTCGGTCACTTGACCTTTGTTAAAAGTAAAGGTAGCCAAAGGGTTAAAGCAAATGTATGAAAAACTGTTTTCCTGACCATGATAATCCGAGCTTTCCAAAAGGATAGAATTCGAATACCTGTCCCTGATCTGCAGGTAAATGCTTACCGGCGTGATGGTATCTGCCAATAGCTTCTTATACTGGGTCTGAAGGTTGATTTTTTCCAAAGGTTTCATAAAGAACTAAAATTAATAGAAAAAGGCTCACCGGAAATCCAGCAAGCCTTTTCTTATTTTTTTATATCGAAAATTTTAGGCAAAAAGTAGCGGATTTCCTGCTTTGGAAAACGAAGAATGCCACCACCATATATGCTTTAGAATATCTTTCATAATTGCCAATGGACAAATATATAAATGCATTTCATTTTACAAAAACAAAATGGGAAAAAAATATTGTGCATTTATAATAGATATATCGGCCGCTTTACTGTTTATTCGGGTCCATCATCCTTTGCTGTTGCCAAACCGGCGCAAGTTCCCTTTCCTCAAACCTGGTCAGCTTACCGTTTTGAAAAGTTGCCAGAATGTAAAAACCGTCATCCCTGGTCACCCGGTATACTTTTGTCTCCCCATCCAGTTGATTGAGCACTGCCGATCTGTTTTGCCTGAGAAACTTGCTTTCTTCCATGCCTATTTCGTAGGGAATACGGGGTTGAAAAATGCTGCAAGAAGCCATCATGACACTGAGGGAGCACACTAAAAACAATTTTTTCATGATTCGGTAGATTTAATACTAGCGTATAATGTTGTATGGAAACAATTCGTTCCCGCCCCGGACCGTCAGGGGCGGCACTAGAGGATTACTACAATAAATTGGCCATAATTTTCCCCTGCCGGCGTTTATTAAAAGTTTTTATGTTTGTCAAAAAGAATGTTTTTCTTACCTTTGTACCAAGCGGCACGACCAGCTCCTGCTGAATCCCCCAGGTCCGGAAGGAAGCAAGGGCAGGTGGTTGTAGCGGTGCGATGCCGCTTACTTTTTTATTTTCTATTTTGATCCATCCATGGTACGGTTATATTTTTTAACCAATTTCCTCTACCTTTACCTTACAAATAAAAAAACACGACGATGAAATTCTTTATTGACACTGCCAATCTCAATGATATCCAGGAAGCGCAGGACCTGGGTGTATTGGACGGCGTTACCACCAATCCCTCGCTGATGGCCAAAGAAGGGATAATCGGAGAAGAAAATGTCAGGAACCATTACAAGTCCATCTGTGACATTGTGGACAACAATGTAAGCGCGGAGGTAATTTCCACGGATTTTGACGGAATGGTCCGGGAGGGAAAGGACCTGGCAAAAATAGATGATAAAATCGTTGTCAAGATCCCGATGATCAAGGAAGGGGTCAAAGCCATCAAGTATCTACACGCGGAAGGGATAAAAACCAACTGCACCCTTATTTTTTCAGCGGGCCAGGCATTGTTGGCGGCCAAGGCAGGTGCCTCCTATGTCTCCCCCTTTATTGGCCGGTTGGATGATATTGGCTTTGACGGACTTGAGCTTATTGAGCAGATTGTCGGGATTTTTCAGACGCACGGCATCGCCACCGAGGTCCTGGCTGCCTCCCTACGGCATACCATGCACCTTATCAAATGCGCGGAAATCGGAGCGGATGTGGTTACCTGCCCTTTGGGGGTCATAATGGGGCTGTTCAACCATCCCTTGACAGACAAAGGACTCGCACAGTTTTTGGCGGACCATGCCAAGGCCAACCAACAATAATTTATCAATACGCCAATAGGCGAACCAAAAATCCGACCTGCCCAGGGGGTAGTCATCATGTATATTATTAAAGTCAAAGGAAAAGCCAAAATACCTGATTATATACAGATCCGGGACGAAAACTTTGTCCTGGTGGCTTATTTTAGAGCGGACAGGCCTGCAAAAAACCTTGAAAAATATGGTTTGGAAGGAAAAGAAGCGGAACTCGAGGAACTGATCAATGAACTTCCATTTGGCAAACTGCAAAAGTTAGAATTGTAACTATGGCATTCACCAACGATCCGGTCGTTAAGATGCATGGGGCCGTTATCTTTCAGGGCATCACGGCCATCATCCAGGACGTAAATTTTAGTATAGAAAAAGGAGAATTTGTCTTTTTGATCGGCAAAACCGGGAGCGGAAAAAGCTCCCTGCTCAAGACGCTGTATGCCGATCTTCCGCTGAGAATGGGAGAGGGAGAGGTGGCCGGCTACAACCTCAGCAATATAAAAACTCGGGACATCCCTTTTTTGAGAAGAAAACTTGGCGTCGTATTTCAGGATTTTCAGTTGTTTACGGACAGGACCGTCGCGGAAAACCTTTTTTTTGTGCTGCGTGCCACGGGATGGCGGGAAAAGTCCAGAATGAAGACCCGGATGGTAGAGGTCCTGATGCGGGTGGGATTGGGTAATGCCGCCACAAAAATGCCCCACCAGCTTTCCGGCGGAGAACAGCAACGGGTCGTTATTGCCAGGGCTTTGCTGAACGAACCGTCCATTATGCTGGCTGATGAACCCACCGGTAACCTCGACCCCGAAGTCGCCGACGGGATTTTCAACCTTTTTCAGGATATCAGCAAGCAGGGCACCGCCATTTTGATGGCCACCCACAATTATGAACTGCTGAAAAAATACCCCTACCGCGTACTCAAATGTGAAAAGGGCAAGCTGCTGGACAGCAAAACTTCGGAGATTTCACTTTCCTCCTTGTAGGAAAGAGAGGGCGTGAGATTTAGGACATAAGATATAAGATATCTATCAACAGCAGACAGTTAATGATCCACGGTTTATCAGTCCACAAGCGGCAGACTTTGAAAATATTACCATTCGACAAATTCCCTGCTCCCCGAATCGCTATTTAGGAATGACCCCAGAGGGGTCAGGTTATGTTAGAATCACGGGGACGAGGTGCTTTGGCCCGACCTCTGAAAGGTCGGATTATTTAAAGACCCCGTGAACTCAATCTCCAATAATTAACACCCAACAATCAATAGTTATCTTCCTCCGTTCCGGATTACCTTGTACATTGTACTTTGTACCTTGTACTTAAGACCTTGTACTTAAGACCTAAACCCTTACGCCTATCTACAACGCCGCCAGATTATCAATCGCCATTTCGAAATCGGGATTGGCTTTAATGGCTTCATCAAAAGCCTGCTTTGCCTCCTCCTTATTGCCAAGTTCTTTATGAATCAGACCCTTAAGGTTCAAAGCCGCCACCTGCATGGTCACTTCCTGGCTGCTGTTATCTTTTTTCGGAAAAGAAAGCATTTCTTCCGTGGACTTTTTGTCCTTGATCAGCATGTTTACGGAGTTCAGCGCCTCATTGTGCTTTTTGAGCGAGTATTGCAGGTAGGCGGTCTTGTACAGGCTAAAAAGATTTCCGGAAAGCAGGTGTAACGACTCAAAATGCGGCAATGCCCGGTCCAGCGCACCCAGTTGTTCCAGCGAAAACGCGGCTATTTCCAATGCGGGTATGCTTTTCTCATTAATTTTCAAAAGATCCAGCGCTACCAAGGCAGCAGAACTGTACTGTTCCATTTCAAAGTAAATATTTCCCAACAACTCCCTATAGCGTGGATTATCGGGATTGCGCTCAATCAGATCATACAGCCTGGCCTTGGCGATGGCCGGATCATTGTAACGCAGGGCCATCTGATAAATGTTTTGGTCCGCCATATTTCTCATCAGGTTGGAATCCACCTGGTTTTGTTTATTTGTTTCATTTTGCCCTTCTTCCTGGGCCTGTGCCCAAGCTCCCGCACACACCATGCTCAGCAAGAAAGCCAAAGTTTTAATCTTAATCATGACTCTGTTAATTTTCTGTTTTTATAATACCTTTTTTTGCAGCCAATTTATGCATTAACTCGATTGCTTCCGTTTTATTATTATTTATTTTTCCCTCCAATATAGCTTCTTTTATTTCTTCCTTTAGTTCCCCTACGGTTTTTGACGGTCTGAGCCCAAAAGTTTCCATAATTTCCTCCCCCGAAACCGGCGGCTGGAAATTTCTAAGCTGGTCCTTGCTTTCCACTTCCTGCAGCTTCTTCTCTACTTTATCGAAATTGGCCAAAAACCGTTTCACCTTACTGTTGTTTTTGGAGGTAATGTCTGCCCGGCAAAGCGTCATCAAATCCTCAATATCGTCCCCAGCCTCATACAAGAGCCTGCGTAGGGCCGAATCGGTAACCTTATCGTTGACCAGCGCGATCGGCCGCAAATGCAGGCGGACAAGCTTCTGCACGTATTTCATCCTTTCGTCCATGGGCAACTTCAGGCGCCGGAATATGCCCGGCGTCATCCTAGCCCCCTTGTCCTCATGGCCATGGAAAGTCCATCCCGACTTTTCGCTGAATCTTTTGGTAAGCGGCTTTGCAATATCATGCATGATCGCAGCCCACCGCAGCCACAGGTTGGCAGATACCGAAGCCACATTGTCGAGCACCTGCAATGTATGGTAAAAATTATCCTTATGCGACTGGTCTCCCACCGAATCCACCCCCTGTAACTCCACCATTTCGGGAAAAAACTGGTGTAGCAGCTTTCCCACAAATAACAGCTTGAATCCGTAGGAAGGCTTGTCCGAAGCAATTATCTTGTTCAATTCGGCTATGATCCTTTCACCGGAGACGATTTCCAGCCTGTGGGCATTCCTGATTATCCCGTCAAAGGTGTCTGGATCAATATCAAATTGCAGTTGGCTAGCAAAACGGACGGCTCGCATCATACGCAGCGGATCATCAGAAAAGGTAATGCCGGGTTTAAGGGGCGTCCGTATCGTCTTTTTCTTCAGGTCACCCAGACCGTCGAAAGGGTCCAAAAGATTTCCAAAGGTTTCTTTATTGACGGAAACGGCCATCGCGTTGATGGCAAAATCCCGC
>DATGOS010000050.1:0-3151 GCA_035305725.1 Cyclobacteriaceae bacterium | reverse complement strand
CATATAGAGGCTTTTGGGCGGAAACTACAACTTCCTCCAGGTCATTGTCCAACTCATAAAGCGTGATGGTGTCCAGGTTCCTTATGCCGCCTGAAAGTGCCACTTCCTGGAAATGTTTCTTCAAGCCTACTTTTGAAACTGAAAGGAGATAGCGGTTTTCCGGGACAGGGTCAAATTCGAACTGTCCGTTTTCATCGGAAACCGTTCCCAGGATGAATAGAGAGTCAGCGGGAGAAAGTAACAAGACGCTGGCATAGGGTACCGGTTTGCCTGATTCCTCAATAATTTTCCCATGGACCGGTGCCTGGGCAAAAAGTCTGTCCGTGAATAGCAGCATCAATACGGCAAATGTGGACCAAAATACCGCCTTACCCGGACTCCTCAGGTAGCGGGGTGGATTTAAGAGTTCTTCAGATGGGAATCGAATGAACTTTGTCATGACCGTTTTACCATTACTATGATTAGTGAATGTCATCCCCAAAGGATTCATCCAATTTAGCGAAAGAGGTAGTAGGGTCTTGGCACTAATGTCTCAAAAGTTATAACATATCAACCAAGTAACAATAATCTGTAAAAATTTAGCTACATTGAATAAAATATTACATATTCCATAGTAGTTAAATTTAAACCCTATTGTCAATCATATGGAGCAAAATAAAATTGCATCAAAGCCAAAAGTCCAGGCAACGCGCTGGGTTGGGTCCAGCGTCAGTGAGCGGGAAGGACAAGAATGGGACAAAAAAAAGGAAATGGATTTTACCTATACCAATATTGATAAGTTCATTCGGACCAGCCTGGGTGAGAATGCCCATTTTAGTAATGCCATGTACAATGGTGATTATAACCTCAGCCTGGAAGAAGCTCAACTTAAAAAGTATGAATTCGTGGTGGAAAATTTAGGCATAAGGCCCGGGAGCAGGGTACTTGACCTGGGTTGTGGCTGGGGAGGCTGGCTCAAATACCTCAGGGACGTCGTCGGCGCGGAGGGAATCGGAATCAATCTATCAGACGGACAGGTGAGAGCCTGCCGGGAAAACGGTTTAACCGCCTATTTAAAGGATGCCCGATTTGTGAAACCGGAAGACTTTGGAAAATTTGACGCCGTTACTGCCTTCGGAAGTTTTGAGCACGTGGCTTCAGTCAAGGATTACCTCAATGGCAAACAGGATGAGGTTTATGATGATTATTTCCGACATGTCGCCAACCTTTTGGAAGAGGGCGGAAAGTTCTATATGCAAAGCATGGTTTTTGGGCCAAACATGATCCCGTTTGAAAATATCGACATCAATTGCCCCGAAAGATTCCGACAGTTATATTTTTGCGTTATTGTTAAAACACAACCCGGATTCCTGGATCGCCTATGGCCATGAACATATCCTGAGGGTAGCTGCCCCTTATTTTGATCATGAATTTTATAGTGATGGCCGCCTTGACTATATCAAGACCAATAAGGAATGGACAAAATTGTTTTATAAGTTCAACTGGAAAAAATACCTGTGGTTTGCGTCCCTGATTCCCAAACTTTTTGTGGACAGGGAATTCAGGCATCAATTGGCCGTGTTGCGGGTAAGGCCAAATAGGGTGTGTTTTGAAAGGGAAATCATGGGTCATGCAAGACTGGTTTTTGTAAGGAAATAATGAATATCAATTCCTTCAGGTTCACCTGCCTACTTCATTCCTTCCAATACCTCCATCAGTTTTGCTTCTGTCAGAGGTTTATGGATTATATGTGCCACGCCTTTGGCCAGTATGTTCTCGTAATCGCGCGGATGCGTGGTAGTGGAGAGTATGGCGAACTTGGTTTTTTCCTTATCCGCAAAGCTTCCGCCTTTGAATATTTCCAAAAACTCCAACCCGTTCATGACAGGCATATTAATATCAAGAAGAATAAGATCAGGGGAGGGGTTGCCCTTCGCGTTCTCCTCCTGAATCATGGCGATCGCCTGTTCGCCGTTTGCCGCGGTTTGGATTTTATGAAAAATGTCAAGTTTACGAAGCAGCCGTTCCGTTAAAAAATTGGCGATCGGATCATCATCTACGAGCAGGATAAAATCAAACTTTTTCATTGATGCCTCAAAATTCCCATTTACCGTTCAACTAAGAGATAGCGGTATTTACCATTTTCCGGACATACAAAAAAAGGTCCAAACTCTAAATGGAAACCGGAATTTTTCCCGGTTCGCCCATATCATAGGGGACTGGGCTTCTAAAAGTAGAACGCATTTATTATTAGGAACACACGAAGACCCGGATAAACCTTTGTTTTGACTTCGCCATTATGCTGTTCAGGATAACTCATCCTGAACAGCACCTGGCTTAGCTTATAAGAATGCCCCCGAAAATCGAAGTTGCTCTTTTTCTGGAAGAGGATGGTAGGCAGCACCCTGCACATCGCGGAACAGGCGCTCCAGTCCAAAATGCCGGTAGAAGCCCTGCCCTCCGGCGATTTCCATGGCTTTATTTACTGTTCGAATACACGCGCCGGCAACCAGGGTCTTTCTTTTGAGCATCTCGTTACCCAATTGATCGACGGGATCGAAGTCGTAGGCATTGGTAAGCCGGATCATATCCTTTAGTAACACCTGGGCATTGGTAAGCTCATTAGCCATTTCGCCAAGCAGGTAAACCAGGGGCGAATTTTCCCGGTTTTTGTTTCTGGCCGTCAGGGTGACTGCCTGGGCGGCAGCTTCGGCAATACCCACGTATACCGACATGATCAAAGGCATGGCTACCGTCAGCACCACGTTCCATATCGGATGGTATTCCCCACGCTTTCGTTGTAAAACGACGGCGGCGTCAGGAACAAACACTTCGTCCAACGCAACGGTATGGGAACCTGTTCCCCGCATGCCCAGGGTGTACCAGTTGTTTATCACCCTGACTCCCGCCGCCTGCATAGGCAGGGCAAAATGAAGCACCTGCCAGCCTTGTTCCGGGTCCAAATAGGGGGCGCTGGTCACCAGGATATTGCCTACAGGTGCCTGGCTGGCGAAATGCTTTTGCGCGGTTACCAGATAGCCGCCGTCGGTTTTTTCCATGGTCCCGTTCGATTCAAGCCAATCCTTCGCTCCGGTACTGACCAGGACGAGCTGTTCCCGAGCCACTTTTTTCAACATTTCTTCTCCGCCTTTTCCCTTTTTGTATTTCCAGA
>DATGOS010000049.1:0-4719 GCA_035305725.1 Cyclobacteriaceae bacterium | reverse complement strand
CGAGGATACGATTACAGGCTGGAACAAATACAAATCAGACGTAAAGGTAGCCTCAAAGTCTTTGGGAGATGCCTTTTACTTCCGCAGGTTTGGCGTTTACGGCACTTTGGATTACCAACGGTCTTTCGGTGACCATGAAGTGAACGCCACGGCCCTGGCCTACCGCGACGAATACAGCCAGGAGGCGGTATTGCAGAACAACAAGCACCTGCATTTTGGGGCGACTGTCAATTACATGTTTAAGGGAAAATACATCGCCCACTTGACGGGAGTACAGGCCGGATCGCTGAAACTGTTTGAGGGAAAGCGATGGGGATTTTCGCCCGGGATCGGCTTGGGATGGATACTGACGGAGGAGGGTTTTCTCAGTGACATTGGCACGGTTGATTACCTTAAACTCCGGACAAACTGGGCCAGTCTGAAGACCGACGAAAATCTTGACTATAGGCTTGACAGGGACTATTATACCTCCGGATCCACCTTTACCTGGTCCCACGGTTCGTATTCCAATGCCGGAAGAAACGTATTCTACGGGAATCCAGGCCTGAATTGGGAAAAGATCAACAATTTCAATATCGGGTTTGAGTCCGCCCTTTTCAACTACCGACTGGGAATTGAGGCCAGCTATTTCTATAACCTCTATGATGACGTGATTACCCAACGGGTCAACTCCCTACCCGGATTTTTTGGTAACCTGCCCTTTGAAAACTACGGTAGCTACAAAACCACAGGGTTGGAACTGGGATTACATTATTCCATGGATTTCGGAGCGGTCAAGGCGAGACTGGGCGGAAACCTGGTTTATGCCGTGCCTAGGGTTTTGGCCATGGACGAATTGAATTACGAGGATAATTACCGAAGACAAACCGGAAAGGCAACGGATGCGATTTTTGGCTTGACTGCCGTGGGTCTGTTCAGGGACCAGGCGGATATTGACAGCAGTGTGCCACAGGATTTTGGCCCGGTGCAACCCGGTGACATCAAATACCGGGATTTGAACCAGGACGGGATCGTGGATGACAATGACATAGGCGTCATCGGCAATGGAGGAGCCAGGCTGAGCTATGGCCTTAACCTGCACCTTCAGTACAAATCCTTTGAACTGTTTGCTTTGGGCAGCGGCGAAGCGGGCCAGGAGCGCCTGTTCAATAGCCCCTACTACTGGGTGTATGGAGACAGGAAGTACTCAGCGATTGTCCGGGAACGTTGGACACCGGAAACCGCCGAAACCGCCACTTACCCAAGGCTGTCCTCCATGGCCGACGCCAACAACTTCAGGAACTCAACCTTTTGGATGTACGAAACCAATTATTTCAACCTCCATACCGCGCAGCTGACCTATACCCTTGCGAATGCAAATATTGCCGGGGTAGACCAGGTACGCTTATTTTTAAGAGGAAGTAATTTGGCGATGATGTCAAAGGAAAAGGAAAAACTGCAATTAAATGTGGGCACACTTCCCCAGATGCGGTCCTTTTCCCTGGGTGTGAATCTTATGTTTTAAACCTGCAAAACGCTACCGTAATGAAAAAAAATATAGGCTTTATTCTCTTTCTTTCATGGCTTGGTTTCTCTTCCTGTGAGGATTTTCTTGAACCGGGAAAGTTCAACAACCTGTATGAAGAAGATATTCTCGCCAGTCCGACGTTTACTGAAGGGATTTTGCTGACGGCCTACAATGCCCTGCCCAATGACTATTATTTTTATTATGATGTGGCCAGTGATGATGCCGTGACCAACGTACAGGATTCGCCTTATTCGCGGATGGCCACCGGGGAATGGAGCAGCAAGTTTTATCCGGGCTCTCCCTGGGAGAGCAGTTATACCCAAATTTCCTATATCAATAAATTTCTCAGCGTATATGAATCCGTACAGTATTCGGTAGACGTACGCAACAGCCCCGAGGTCAACCGAAACAGGGACCTGCTCCATAAGCAACGGCTAAAGGGTGAGGCACACGGCTTGAGGGCCTGGTATAAATGGCGGCTGCTTCAGCATTTTTCGGGAAAAGGCCCCGACGGCACACTTCTCGGTTTTCCCATAGTCGACCAGGTGATCGATCCCTCAGATGAATGGCAACTTCCCCGAAACACCTTTGCCGAATGCGTGAACAGCATCATGGGGGACCTGGATGTGGCGATAGATGCCCTGCCCGGTAATTATTCCGACAGGCCGGGCGACGGGGATTTCAACTCCACCATGGGAAACAGGTACCAAAACCGGATGAACGGAAACGCCGCAACCGTCCTAAAATCCCGGGTGGCGCTGCTGGCGGCCAGCCCGGCTTTCTCCGAGTCCAATGCCGTGACCTGGGCAGAGGCCGCGGAAGTAGCAGGGCCGCTAATCAGGGAACTAGGCCCCCTGCCTGAAAACGGAAACACCTTTTATGCCAGCACGACCAGCCCGGAGATTATCTGGAACCTTTCCCAACGTTCCATCAGGACTTGGGAGGAAAATAATTTCCCGCCTTCCCTATTCGGGGCAGGCAATACCAATCCCTCACAAAATCTGGTAGATGCCTTCCCGATGCAAAACGGGTATCCCATAGACCATCCTGCCAGTGGATATGATCCCGCAAATCCTTATAGCAACCGGGATCCAAGGCTGAGTGAGTATATTATTTATGACGGACTGGATTTCAAGCAGACGATCAATTCCTACGTGGGTGCTCCTTTGGACGGCATCAACCAACTGGTATCTTCCACGCGCACCGGGTATTATCTAAAAAAATTCATGGCGCCAGGCGTAAATCTCAATCCTTCGGGGCTTGTGAGTACAGCACATACCTATACCCTCGCCAGGATGACGGAGTTGGTACTCAATTACGCTGAGGCGGCCAATGAGGCTTGGGGACCGGACGGTGACCCGAATGGATATGGCTTTACTGCCAGGTCCAAAATCCGTGAGCTGAGGGAACGGGCAGGAATCCCCGCCCCTGACCCATACCTTTCTTCCATTTCTTCCCCTGAAGAAATGAGGATGCTGATCAAAAATGAAAGAAGGTTAGCGCTTTGCTTCGAAGAATTTAGGTTCTGGGATATCAGACGCTGGAACGACGTGGAGACAATGCAGGAACCCGTAAAAGGGGTATTTATCACCCATTCCGGAGACACTAGGGCGTATGAATACAGAAATATCGAAGCCAGGGCTTTTGGTGAAAATATGATTTATGGTCCTATTCCCTATAACGAAACGCTTATTTACGATATCGTTCAAAATTCCGGTTGGTGAAAAAAATTGTGACTATGAAAAAAGCGATAATATATATGGTACTGATAGGCTGGGGCCTCGCTGCCTGCGAAAACCAGCCCATGAAGGAGTTTGATGACTATGCCGTAAAAGCAGTGTATTTTCCGTACCAACTTCCCTTAAGAACGCTGTCGATGGGAGAGGATAGAATTGACAACTCATTGGATAAGGAAGGGCAATTCGATATCGGAATAAGCATCGGAGGGATGTATGAAAATAAGTGGGATTGGACCGCCGGTTATATGGTGGACAACTCGCTTACCGAAAACGTTTTCACTGATACGGAAATTCCCTTGCCCATTCTTCCCTTGCCCCAGGAATACTACACCCTGGAACCCCAAAACCAGACAACAATTCCCAAGGGCCTTTACAACGGTATGATCCGGGTACAGTTGACCGACGCTTTTTTCGAAGACAGCCTTTCCCTCACCGGAAGGTATGTGGTGCCGCTCAGGTTAACGGACACCAGTGCGGACCGGCTGCTCACCGGAGAGCCAATCCCTTCGGTCACCGACCCCGACCCCAGAATTACCGGCCATTGGGCATCCAACAAAAGTCCAAAAGACTGGGTGATGTTTGGAATTAAGTATGTAAACCCCTATCATGGCACCTACCTGCATAGGGGCAGGGATATAATGGTGGAAACCGCTACAGGAAATCCCGTGGATACAGTAGTGTTCAGAAGCAGGCATGTCGAATTTGACCTACTCATAAAAATGACCTCCATTGGCAGGAACAAGGTCGTTTCCAATGGTTTGGGAAACAGGACTGGAGAAGATTTTTCGATGACCCTTGAGTTTGACAACCACACGGGCGCTGCGGGTGATATCACGATCAGTCCGGCTGCCGGTTCTGTTTATTCCGTCTCTGGAAACGGAAAATATTTTGACATCGCAAGCAGCAGTGAACAATGGACGGGAATGACCTGGCAATCTATGTATCTGAATTATAGTTATGAAGAAGAGGGGATCACCCACCATGTGGTGGATACCCTGGTGTTTAGGGACCGGGGGATCAAGTTTGAGGAAAATGCAATTCAGGTAATTCCCTAAACTTCAGTTTGACGTTGTTCTAACCATGATTTCAGGGAAACGGTGCATGTATAGGAGCTATTGCGGTAAGGGCAGCGTCCTGGAATCGGAAGGCGGCATCTATATATTTACGATAAAACTATGCGTCTTAGAGCAAAATTAAAACTATGGAAAAAAGGAACTGTAAATGAAAATCCTTAGACAACTTTGTTTCACCTATCTTACTTTTTTTATCCCTTTCAGTCTTAATGGCCAGTCGCCCGTAGGCAATGACAGCAATCCTTATGCAGTGGCCACTTACGAATGTGGCAGCATCTACTGGAAAACACCCCAGGCGGGAGAATGTAAAATCAGGTACCGCGAAGCCGGGAAGAATTCCTGGCAGGAAGGACTGGATCTGGTGTATGATTCCCGTCAGGGCGAGTATAGAGGTAGCATC
>DATGOS010000048.1:0-6135 GCA_035305725.1 Cyclobacteriaceae bacterium | reverse complement strand
AAATCATCCCTGTCGGATTCCTCAAAACCAATGGCGGTCTTCCACCATTTGAAAGCTTCCTGATAGGAAGATAGCAACTGATAAGACACTGCGGCACCTTTGGCCGCCCGGTATGTCTCCTTTTTTTCAAAAGCTTTCTCGTAGCCTTCGGCGGCGTTGATCAAATTCAAAAGCTCAAACTGCTTGTCCGCATAACGTAACCTGGCGTTTTGTCCCCGAGTGTCCTCCAGAGAGAGCATCATCAAGGACGCCGCTATGAGTATCGTGTAAATTTTCATATTCAAAACCATCTGGGATTTTTCATTTTAATAGTTTTGGGAGCGATGTAATAACCCACCGATACCTCATGGGAATTGTTTCCGGACCCGCTCAGTACATTGGTGTTGTGGTCATAGGCATACCCAAACCTTAAATTCTTCGTGGCAAAAATCTCAGCAATCATGGCCACGGCATTCCTTTGGGATAGCTCCCCAAAGTTCTCGTTGTCATTGAAATTGACATTGGTCCGGTAAGAGGCACCCAGCCACAACCTTTCCATAAACAAAAACATACCGTTCAAATCCAGGTTGGAAGGTCCCTGTGAGGTGGTCCTGAGCAAAAAGGACGGTTTAAACTGCACATTATCGGAAAGCGGCACCATTACACCCGCTGTGAGGTAGTAGTGTATATGGTGGTAGGCCAAAGCGATGTCTTCTTTGGCCAGGCTGTTTTTGCCGACCAGATTATAGGCACTCAAACCCGCGTACAGTCTCGGAGTATGAAAGAAAATACCTGTGTTCAGGTTGGGGGTGAAAAAATTCACCCTTCCTTCCGGAATATGAACATCATCAAAATCATTAGGGTTGAGCATGGAGCCGTCAATGGCATATTCCGATACGCCCCCACTAAGGCCCAATCCCAGAAAAGACTCATCTCCCGTCTGGATCCGGTAAGCGTAGGTGAGCAGCCCCGAAGACGTCCTTGCGGGACCTAACTGATCCGAGAGCAGCGACAGGCCAAAGCCCATCAAGCCTTCGTTTGCGCTTAAGTCCGCGGTCAGGGTTAGCGTTTTCGGCGCCCCCGGAAAATCCGTCCACTGGCTTCTATACGTGGACTGCAGATAGGGCTCTCCTTTATACCCGGCATACCCGGGATTTACATGCAAGCCATTGAACATGTATTGACTAAACTGTGGAAGCTGTTGGGCAGATATTCCTCCCAGGGAACAAACTGCCAAAAACAAGCCTCCAGCAAATGTTTTTAAAATGCTTTTCATAATTCCCATTAATCTTTAATAACTTGAATCCAGCCCCGGAAGGTTTGCTTTTTGCCGTTGCTGTCCGCCACTTCCAGTACATAATAGTATGCACCCGCACTTAAGCCTTCGGCCGCCCAGGAATTGGCATAGTCTTCTGCTTCAAACACGTGATCTCCCCACCTGTTGAAGATCACTAATTTGGTGGAAGCAAATTTTTCAATTCCCTTGATGACAAACAGGTCATTTCTATTGTCCCTGCTGCCTGGGGTAATCACGTTAGGAATGAAATGTCCCAACACTTCATTGCTATCCTGATCTTGGTTGTTTTCCGGGGTCAGCTCTTCCTGGTCCGCGGCAGCAACTTCCACCTGATTGAGGATGGCGCCTATTTGGTCCGCTTTGACCACCAAGCTAATGGTAAGTTGTCCTCCTGCCGGAATGGCCGGCACGGTCCATGATATCGTAGGCCCGTTGACGGCAGACACCACGTCCGCAGCGCCGTCAAATCCGGAACTGACATAGCTTATGCCTGCGGGCAAATTGTCCGTGATCAGCACGTCACGTGCTTCCGAATCACCCACGTTGTTTACCGTAATTTGATATTCAAACTCATTGCCCTGGTATATCTCTGCCCCCAGAGAGCTCTTGCTGATGCTAAGATCCACCTGAGAAACGATGGTTACCGGATCGGATTCAGTACTTATTTGATATTCACCCACCCTGACAAGGACAGTATTGACCACTTCCCCTGAACTTACCGCAATGGCTTCTATACTTAGGCTGATGCTGCTACCGGGCGCCAACGCCGCAATCTGCCAGATGCCTTCGGCCGATGGGCTGAGGGAACTGGAGACGTATTGGAAGTTGTCGGGAAGCGGATCTTCAATCACAATATCACTTACTTCAAACGCACTGTTGTTGCTCAGTTCGATGGTGTAGGTGATGGTCTCTCCGGGAGAGAGCCTTTCCTTATCGGGCGTCTTCACCAGGTCCATCAGGATTGGCCGGACGGTAACAGTCACCGTAGCAATTCCGCAGGCAGTGGCATCCGCTTCATCACAAATGTTATAGGTAAAGCTATCCTCGCCGCTGAAATTCACATCGGGAGCATAGTTCAAGGTACCGTCTCCGTTGATGGTCACCGTACCGTTGGAGGGCGGGGTGTTGACCCTTAAACTGTTAAGATTTAATGATCCCGATTCTGAGCTGTCGTTTTCCAAAACCGCAATATCCACGGACTGGTTTTGGTCAGTCTGGGCAAAATCGTTGTTCGGCGTAACAGCGGTATGGGGTATGTTAAACCGTACTTCCGCGGTATCCTTGTTGCTGGGATCTGCTTTTTCTGTCAGTTCATACGTGAGTACATAGCTGCCGGCTGCAGCCGTTCCGGGCAGCCTAAGCATTCCATTCGCCTCAACCTCCAGGTCTGTCAGACCGCCATTGTCGACAATCGCAATATCAACCTGGTTGGGCCCCAACGGAATCCCGTTGATTTTGTCGTTCAACAGCACGTTTCCGAGATATCCATTCTGGAGATATTTTCCGAAATTGTCGTCCACGGCTTCAAGCTGAGAATAATCCAAAAAGGCCGACACCGTAGCGGTATCACATTTGGAGCCGTCAGCTTTGTCGCAAATTTGATAGACGAGCTGGTATACACCCGCCTGCGCTCCGGGAGCAATGTCCAGGCTGCCGTCAGCATTCAGCGTAAGTACGCCGCTGGAAGTATTACTAACTTCGCTCAGCACCACATTGTCCAGGGTGGCGGGTTGCCCGTTCAGAAGGTCATTGTCCAACACATTGATCAACGCTTCAGCGGCATCCACCGTGTTGTGGCTGACGTTATCATCATTGGCTTCCGGCATCTGTTCATACACCCGTACGGTGACAGTGGCTTGGTCAGTTTCCCCCCCTACCTTTTCAGTGATTTGGTAGGTCATGGTATAGGTGCCGGGAGGAGTGCCGGCAGGCACATCTACTGTCCCGTCCTCATTAAAAACAACGGTATTTTCAGGGAACGGCGTAATCACCGACAGGTTCACGTCAAAAGGCTGAACCGATCCTCCGTTAAGTTCATCATTTTCAAAAACATTCACGACGGCTTTTGACTCCTGAAGATTGCTCACAGGACCCGAATAATCCGGTGCCGCGGACACAGTACCCACAAAAAACACCAGTTTGCCATCCGGTTCATTGATACTGATGACCCTTACCCCGTCCACCGGAAGCAGTGTATTGAACAAGGACGGGGAAAAAATCACAAGCCATTGCTTTTGTGAAGGGTTGTCTATGGGGTGGTTAACACCTGTATTCCACTGGTAACCCCTTACCTGTACAGTAGTGGCTCCGGGAATAGGTTTTCCATCGAGACCCAACGGGACAAAATCAACGCCCGAATTACCGTTCCTTTCCGAAAAAAGGATATAACCCGAACTGGGAATCGGATACCTGAGGTCGACAAATTTCTCTCCCGCCGGAATGGAAGGTTGACTGTTAATGCTCCAATAAGAGCGCAGGTCAGGTGTGGACACCACTTCCTGCAAGGCTGGAAGAAAATCAGCATGCCGATGGCTGACCCGGGACTGGTTAGAGCGGATAATTTCTACCTGGCTTTCGGATATTTCCTCTGTTCCCAGCGAAGGGTGGGGATTGGTGACTTCTGGCTTCCTCGTGGTGACCAACAACTCATCCCCGTTTTCCAACAATATTGATTGAATTAAAACGGGTTCGTCTTCAGGAGCCGGATTTTCGTTTCCCGCCGGACTCGTTTGCTCAATAAGTCCGGATTCAACGGACAGGATAACCTTGGAAATGTTGACGTTATTCTCATCGCCCGTAACCCTGACGGTCTGGGCCTGGATCGCCGCAGCGCCAAAAATGAAGGTTAAGAGCAACAGTATGCCGCATTTGGCAAATTTTGCTTTAACCAGATGTGAGTAAAAGGATTTTTCCATAAATAATAAGGAGATGTAAATAAACCTTTAGTTGCATGGCTAAATAAAGGTAGGGGCTGTTGGTTATTTTTTTCGGGAAATGATCACGTGGTCATATTCCAATAATTCGATGTATTCGCTGAAATACTTGTTGAAGGTCTTGATCAGATGGTGAGTATCCTTACTGGTCATTTCTTCAAGAATTTCCTCTGTGTTGTATCCCAGTGCACCACTTAGGGTGCTGGCATATTCCTTTAGATCCTCAATGATGCTTTCAGGATCATTTTGGTCTAACTGTATTTGCATGATTCTATTTTGTTGCAATTCCATCTAATTTAAACACTTTTGTCTGTTCCTGTTCCTGGACTGTGAGCGGGTTACTTCCAGTCCTTTGCGTTTGCCTTTAAAACCCAGGCATTTGACTCGCAAGAATTTGTAATTCATCTACGGTTAAACGCATTTAATAATTTGGAATAATATTTTATGTTTTATAAATACACCTTTATGATTTATACCTTAATGGCTCTATTTGATTAATAACTTCAATAAAAATTAGGAAAACAAAATTTTGTTAAACATTTTTTTGATATTGTTTTAGGAGAGCAAAAATGAGCGTGCGGACGACAAAAATCTGGTAATTACCTACATATTCGGCTCAAACTATTTCCAGAGAGAAAATGACAATATGGAATGGGGCGGATCAGCCAGGATTAATACGGGAAGCGGTTTAAGGGAAATCATTAGGAAGGTCCTTAGCGATCAGGCCGGTGCTATTTGTCCCAGTCCTCCGATTTCGAGCTAATCTGTATGTCTGGAATCCTCCGGGAGGAAATGGGTCAAGGATTTGGGCTTAAAAAATTATGTGGATAAGAAAGGAACAGAAACCTATATTTAAATACAGCGTCTATTTGAACACAGGGTCGTTCCTGACTTAATGGGTGGCGGGTTTACGGCCGTGGGCAATACAGATTAATGTATTTAAGCGTGAAACCTTATAACACGGTCAAAAAATTGAAGAAGTTCGCTCAAACAAAATTGATTCGACGAAATTTTCTACAGCGCGATTTCAATCTGATCTTTTAAAAGGTCATCAAATTCTTCCCTTTTTCTTATCAGATGAGCTTTGCCGTCCAGCACCAACACCTCCGGCGGCCTTAACCGGGAATTGTAATTGGAAGCCATGCTGAAGCCATAAGCACCCGCGTTTTTGACGGCAATAACGTCGTCGACTTTTACTTCTTTGAGTTTGCGGTCCGCGGCTATGGTGTCAGTCTCACATATATAGCCGACGATGGTGTATACCCTTTCCGGTCCCTGTTGTTTCGAAATATTTACCACCTCATGATACGCATCATACATCATCGGTCTGATCAGATGATTCAGCCCTGAGTCCACCCCGACAAAGGTGGAGGCTGGGGTAGATTTGATCACATTGGCACGAACCAGCAGGTATCCGCATTCACTGACCAAAAATTTTCCGGGTTCAAACCAGATTTCCAGTTCCCGGCCATATTCCTGGCAGAAGTTTTTAAAGGCGGCAGACACTTTCTTACCTACTTCCATGATATCCGTGCTGATGTCTCCGGGCTTGTAGGCAACTTTAAACCCTCCGCCAAAATCCAAAAACCGCAGGTCCCGGAACTCTTTTGCCGCGTCAAAAAGGATTTCAGCGCCCTTTAGAAAAACGTCGGCATCCAGAATATCTGAGCCCGTATGCACATGAAGGCCAATCACATCCAGTTCATAGGCGTCCACGATCTTGAGCACATGCTTTAACTGTAATATGGATATGCCGAACTTGCTGTCAATATGGCCTACCGAAATTTTTGCATTACCCCCGGCCAGGATATGCGGGTTGAGGCGGATGCATAAAGGAATTGTGTTCCCATAGTGGGTGCCAAAGTGCTCCAGCATGGGTATGTTGTCAATGTTGACCATCACACCGAGCTCCACAGCTTCCTGGAT
>DATGOS010000047.1:0-2439 GCA_035305725.1 Cyclobacteriaceae bacterium | reverse complement strand
AAGAAGATAAAAAATTAAACAATCAATAAGCGTGAAAAGCACTGATTATTTTAATCGGTGCTTTTGTTTTTTATATTTACTTTTGTGACCGGAATATGCTAGCTTTCAGTATGAAAAAAATACTTCTCATTGAAGATGATCTTACTTACTCTAAAATCATAAAAAAATTTTTGGAGAAAAACGAATATAACGTTATAACAACCACCAAATTGTCAGAAGCTTATGGGCTTCTGGAGAGGGAGACACCGGAACTCATCATCACGGATTATCGCCTGCCGGACGGAACGGGAATGGAAATTCTTGAGAAGGTAATCAACAGCAAGAACAACACGCCCGTAATCCTTATCACCAATTATTCAGACATTAGAACAGCCGTCAAATCCATGAAGATGGGGGCTTTTGAATATATCACAAAACCTGTCAATCCGGACGAATTGTTGTCGACCGTAAAGGACGCTTTCAACAAGAGGACCATTGACCTCAACAGCGGCACCTCGGAATCCGCTAAGCCTGCTTCTGCCCCGGTAGAGGAGGTGGATGATTATTTTGTTGGCGAAAGCAGGGTGGCCCTTCAAATCGAGCAATACATAAACCTGGTGGCACCTACCGATATGAGCGTCATCGTACTGGGAGAGAGTGGCACCGGAAAAGAATATATAGCAAAAAGAATCCATCATAAGTCAAAAAGGAGCTCGGGGCCTTTTGTAGCCATCGACTGTGGGGCCCTGTCAAAAGACCTGGCGGGAAGCGAACTGTTTGGACATGTAAAAGGAGCTTTTACCGGGGCCATGGACAACAAAACGGGACACTTTGAAAGCGCCAAAGGAGGAACTATTTTTCTTGATGAAATCGGAAATTTGAGTTATGAGGTTCAGATTAAACTTTTAAGGGCGATCCAGGAGCGGAAAATCAGGAAAATAGGCGGAAATAAAGACATTGACATCGATGTAAGGATCATTGTTGCCACCAACGAGGACCTGGCGGTCAGTGCCAAGAACGGAGAGTTCCGGGAGGACCTTTACCACAGGCTGAACGAATTCAGCATGGAAGCCAGCCCGTTGCGGGAGCGAAAGGAGGACCTTTTTCGCTTTGCCGAACTTTTTCTGCAATCCAGCAACAAGAGCCTGGAAAAAAACGTGGAGGGATTTACCGAGGAGGTAAAACAGATATTTTTAAACTACAGTTGGCCAGGCAACTTGAGGGAATTTAAGAATATTATAAAAAGGGCGGTGTTGCTCACCGGAGAGGGATATATAGATACCAACGTCATTCCGTTAGACCTAAGCCTTCCGGAAAATGCCTCTTCCGAAATCAGCGGAGCCAAGGACCTGAAGTCTTCTTTCGAGGAAAAGGAAAGGAGCCTGATCATAAAAACGCTTGAAGAAGTAAAGTTCAATAAATCCAAGGCGGCAAAAATCCTGGATATGGACCGCAAAACCTTGTATAACAAATTGGAAAAATACAGCATAGATTAGTCCATGCTTTGCGGGATATTTTTTGTCATCCTGCTTTTCCGTTTGCATTTTTGATCCTGGCCGGTTCCGGGCACATCCCCTCGGGGCTTTAGAAATTCTTTCGTTACTTTGCGTAAAATTTCCCGAAGTAAATGAAATCGATCATCAGTTTTGTGATCAGGTATGTTCCCCGAAAATACCTCCAGCGTATCAGTCACGGCTTTTTGGCGCTGCTCGCAGTGTTCTATAGGGGCAATCAGGTGGAGTGCCCGGTCTGTAAAAGCACCTATAAGAAATTTTTGCCCTATGGTCGTAAGGCCAGGGAAAACGCCCTGTGTCCAAGTTGCCTGTCGCTGGAAAGGCACCGGCTGATCTGGCTGTTTTTGCAGGCGGAAACCAATTTTTTTTCTGCTCCCCAAAAGGTACTGCATATTGCTCCTGAGACTTGTTTTATTGACCGCTTCAAAAGCTTGAAGCACCTCGACTACATCACCGGTGACATCGAATCGCCTTTGGCCGATATAAAGATGGATATCCACAAGATTCCTTTTGGGGACAACACTTTTGATGTGGTCTTTTGCAACCATGTGCTGGAGCATGTGGAAGATGATATCTGGGCCTGCGCGGAGATTAACCGTATACTAAGGAAAGGAGGGTGGGGGATTATACAGTCGCCTGTTTATGATATTCCGGAGACGCTGGAAGACAGATCCGTGCAGGATCCCGCCGAAAGGGAAAGGCTGTTTGGCCAGCGGGACCACCTTAGGAAATATGGGCAGGATTATTCCCGGAGGCTGGCTAAATCCGGATTACAAATTACGGAAAAAAAATTCGTCCAATTGTTGGACACCGTTACGATACGCCGGCATGCCTTGCCCGACCAAGAAACGATTTTTTATTGTGAGAAGGGTAGTTAACCCCGAGTTTTTTTAAGTACAACTTCCCAGAGCAACCCGGCTCCGTAGGACAAAAGCTGGCCATAGGA
>DATGOS010000046.1:0-4744 GCA_035305725.1 Cyclobacteriaceae bacterium | reverse complement strand
TCAACCTGTTTTTTGTGTCCCTGGCCCGCGGCATCACTTCGATACAAATCGGCGCGTACCTGGCCCTGGCGGCTTTTTATTTTTTGTCCACCCATCTTTTCAGGGCCATCATCATTTCCAACCGCTGGCTTGAGTTTCCGCTAAACAAGCTGGTGGCCCATGTGCTTGCCGCACTGGTCATCCTGAGCTTTTTTAACACCCTCGCCCAGATCGCCATCAACGCGGCGTTCAATACCCTCAATGCCAATGAGGACCTCAAGCCGCTGGTGATTTTGGTCAACCTGTTCATCAGTTTTTTGTATTATGCCCTCTGGTCCATGATGTATTTCCTGTATTATTTCTTGGACAATTACAATTCATCCCTGCGCTTTCAGGCGATTAACAACGAGATAAAGCTGAACCAGTTGAGGAACCAACTGAACCCCCATTTTATTTTTAATGCGCTGAACAGTGTGAGGGCCCTGGTTGATGAGGATCCCCAAAAGGCAAAATCAGCCATCACCCAGCTTTCCAACATTCTGCGCTATTCCCTGGTCATGGACAAGCACCAGACCATTGACTTTGCGGATGAGATTACGACGGTATTTGACTATCTAAACCTGGAATCCATCCGTTTTGAGGAGCGCCTTAAGGTAAACTATGAAATAGAAGAGGATGCTTATGAGTACAAAATCCCGCCCATGATGCTCCAGACCATTGTGGAAAACGCCATTAAACACGGGATTTCTAATCTGATCAAGGGGGGGACCATAGAAATCCACTGTTCCGTCGGTCTGAGCAATGACCTGTACATCCGGGTCAAAAACAGTGGGCAGCTTTCCCGCCCCGTTAACAATAAGGATGGCAGTGGCCACGGCATTCCAAACACGATACAACGGTTAAAATTGATTTATGGGAACAGGGCTTCCTTCAGGATATCGAACTACGGGGCCGAATTTGTGATGACGGAAATTAAAATTCCAAAACAAACTGTTAACTTAGGGCATCCGACAAATTAAAAACAATCCCAAAATGCGTGCATTGATAGTAGACGATGAAAGGCTGGCCAGAAAAGAGTTGATAAACCTGTTGTCTCCTCACGAAAATATCGAAATCGTGGGGGAGGCAATAAATGTTGAGGATGCCAAGGAAAAGATTAGCAGCCTGAATCCGGATGTAGTGTTTTTGGACATCCAGATGCCTGAAAAGACAGGTTTTGATTTGCTGGAAGAACTGGATCATGTGCCCACGGTAATATTCACCACAGCGTATGATGAGTATGCCCTCAAGGCTTTTCAGGTAAATGCCCTGGACTACCTGCTCAAGCCCATAGAACCGGAAAGGCTTGCGGAAGCTTTGAACAAGCTGGAAAAGAAACTTGCCGATGAACCCAGGCGGGAGGCAGGGCAGCAGTCCAATGCAAAGCTTACGATCCATGACCAGGTTTTTGTCAAGGACGGAGACAGATGCTGGTTTGTTAAGCTTGCTACTGTCCGGCTGTTTGAGTCCGACGGGAATTATATTAAGGTGTATTTTGAAAACTTTAAGCCGATGATCCACAAATCGCTCAATGCTCTGGATGAAAGGCTGGATGAAAAATCATTTTTCAGGGCAAGCCGAAAACACATCATCAACTTGTCCTGGGTGGATGCGGTAGAGCCTTGGTTCAACGGGGGACTTGTGGTCACATTAAAAGGCGGGGAGAGAATCGAAGTAAGCAGAAGGCAGGCCGCCCGGTTTAAAGATATGATGAGCTTATAAGACTGCCATAAATTTCCATTTTTTGTTCTCAAAAAGTCGCCAATAGTTCTGCTTGTTTTTCAATACCTTGACTTCAAAAAATTATTTCACGGCTGGGCGGGTTTTTATAAAATTTACAGGCATAACTATTTCTTGTAGGGGGAATTCTGCTATTCTTCATATATTTATTGATTTTCAGAGATAAAGTTTGTAACTAGAATAGCAATATCAGGTATATTGCATTTCTTATTTAAAGAAAAGGACTTTACGACAATTCTTACCCAGTAATCTCAAAATTTATGAAAGAAGAAAGGATACTAATAGTCGAAGATGATGTAAACATTTCCGAAAATATCGAAGAAATTCTGGAATTGTTGGGCTATGTAAACATAGACATTGCCAACTCTGCCAACCAGGCGATAAAAGAAATAAAAAAGCACCGGCCGGACATGGTGTTTATGGACATCAAACTCAAAGGTGACAAAGACGGGATAGAACTGGGGGAAATCATTCAGCAAATGGTGGATGCCCCCATCGTGTATGTGACCTCTTATAGCGATCCTGAAATTATAGAAAGAGCAAAAAGAACCCATCCCGCCGGGTTCATTGTAAAGCCCTTCAATACCAATGACATCCATGCCATGGTAGAGATCGTACTATACAATCAAAGATCCCGGCCGATCGCAGCCGATGCGGTAGGAAGTCCCGCACTGGAAAGTCCCTATCTGGTCACCGACGCCGTGTATATCAAAGCAGACAATGCTTTTGAAAGGGTCGATTACCAGGATATTTATTATGTGGAGGCCAATGGGAACATGGTGACCATTTTTACGAAGCACAGAAACTTCACCATCCGGAAGTCCATGAAAGATATGGAGGACAAGCTTCCGGCAAACCTTTTTTTAAGGGTGCAGAAATCCTTTATCGTACAGCTTGCCCAGATCGAAAACTTTAACACGAAGGAAATCAACCTTAAAACAGGAGACACCGTGCAGGTGGGACGCCAGTATTATAACAGCTTCTTGGCCAAGTTGAATACCATTACGGAAAGTTGAGAGGTTTGGATCTGAGATTTGAGATAAGAGACATTGATGTCACGTCCTGATTTTACTTGACGCTTTTCTTTGTTTTTTCCTTAATTAATCCGACCTCGCTGAGGTCGAAAAAAATGCTCTTTGCTTCGTTCTAACATAATATGACCCCTCTGGGGTCGGTCCCCATGGAACCTTGTCCACCTCTTGATACTTGTATCCAACGTCGATGAGTCTCTGTCTTGTGTCCTGAATATATTATGTAGAAGATGGTATGCACGAAGTACAACATACTAAGACACGTGCCGACGGTAAATAACTCAATAACCCAATAACTTAATAACTTAATAACCTAATAACTTAATAACCCAATAACTCAATAGCCCAATAAGCACCAAAAAGCGTCAACCTAATTCAGGCACACCCAACACAAGACGAAAAATATAAAACAATCGACTGCCCATACCCCACGGGTCGAAAATTCGTAATTTAACTCTCAGGATCGATGGAATGAGTCCAGTGGTGTCAGATGATGTGCGCTAGAGGGTAGCGGGTATCTTCGACGACCTCAGAGAGGTCGGTTTACTTAAAAAATTTTATCAAGAAACCCTGCTGTCAACGGTCCACCGCCGGCAGTCCACAGTTCGACCACGCATTAAAGGCAATATCTACAAAAGTTCATTGGCTAGGTTTGCCAGCTCTGACCGCTCTCCTTTTTCAAGTTTCACATGGACATATAATGGATGGGTCCTGGCCTTGTCTATAAGGTAGGAAAGACCGTTGCTTTGCGCATCCAGGTAGGGGGTGTCTATTTGAAAAATGTCGCCGGTAAAAACAATCTTTGTGTTTTCACCCGCACGGCTGATGATTGTCTTGATCTCATGCGGCGTAAGGTTCTGTGCTTCATCCACAATAAAAAATATGTTGGACAGGGACCTGCCACGGATATAAGCCAGGGGTTGGATCACTAGTTTTTCGAGGTTGATCAATTCGGTGATCTTCTGAAATTCCTTATCGGATTCCTTAAATTGGTTTTGGATAAATTTCAAATTGTCCCATAAAGGCTCCATATAAGGATTCAGTTTGGATTTTATATCCCCCGGAAGGTACCCTATGTCCCTGTTGCTCAAAGGCACTATGGGCCGGGCCAGAAATATTTGTTTGTATTCCCTGCGCTGTTCCAGTGCCCCCGCGAGGGCCAGGAGGGTTTTTCCGGTGCCGGCGACGCCCTGTACCGACACCAGCTTGACTTTTGGGTTTAGTATTGCATGCAGGGCAAAACTCTGTTCTGCGTTTTTTGGCTTTATATTATACGCGGATTTTTTATCCACCCTTTCCAGCATGTTGGCCTGAAGGTCATAATACGCCAGTACAGAACTCTTGTTGCTCTTAAAGATATAGTAGGCGTTGGCCTTTTTGCGCACTTCCGGAATTATGGAAGCATCAACTTCCGAAGATTCGTAGAGGGCATTTATATGATCGGGGTTTATGCCTTCGATAACCGTTCTGCCGGTATTTTCAAGCTGGTTGATGTTTTTGATCTTCCCTGTTTCATAATCTTCCGCATGGATGTCCAGGGATTTGGCTTTTAAGCGAAGGTTGATGTCCTTACTTACCAAAACAACCTTTCTTCCCGCCTCGGACTGCTTTATACTCAGGGCAGCATTTAGAATTTTATGATCATTGGATTCCACACCAAAAATTTCACTGGCATTGATCCGGTTACGGGGGTTCATCAGCACCTTGAAATCGCCACGAGATTTCCCGTTTAAGGGAGTCCAGTCATGGATCATCCGGTCCTTGGAAAGCTTGTCCAGGAGGCGTATAAATTCTCTGGCCTCGAAATTTCTGGTGTCGTTCCCTTTCTTGAACTGGTCCAGTTCCTCCAGCACGGTGATCGGGATTACCACATCATGCTCGGCAAAATTCATTATGGAATTGTGGGCATAAAGAATTACTGAGGTGTCCAGTACAAATATCTTTTTTTCTGATTT
>DATGOS010000045.1:0-5035 GCA_035305725.1 Cyclobacteriaceae bacterium | reverse complement strand
AACCCGTAGGAGTGGCACCTGCCTGTACACAAACTTGCGGAGGATTATAGCCCCAGTTCTTTGGAAGGATCCCAAAACCGCATTTCGAAGTCCCGGACTTTATCATGGCTGATTGCGATGCCCTCGGACTCCAGCAGTGCCTGCATGGTACCGGGGCTGCCAAAATGGTGCTTGCCGGTCAGCACCCCCTGCCGGTTCACCACCCTGTGGGCAGGCAGCCCGGGCATACCGTGCGCGGAAGCCATCGCATAGCCCACCATCCGGGCACCGCTTTTCAACCCGAGGCACTGGGCAATGGCCCCGTAGGAGGTGACCCGGCCCTTTGGGATAAGCCTTACCACCTGAAAGACAAGGTCAAAAAAATTATCCCTCTCCGTTTTGCCGGGCGATTTTGATGATGGTTTGGTTGATTTCACGGCGGATTTGCTTTTCCAGGTCCTTTTTAAAGGTGTTCAATAAAAACTGACACTTAAATTTAACTTCTTCCTTATGGATCGCCAGGGTTTTAAGGTAAAAACTATTGATGTTCACCTGCTTGTCAAATTTCAGGATAACCTTCCTCAGTTCCTCCTCGATGGCATCGACATCCAGTCCGGGAAGGATCTTCATGTCAAATTCGAAGGTAAGTTTTTTTATGTGCTGCTTGGAATGGTTGATCACCTGTGCCGTCAGCAGCAAATTGTTTGGCACCATCACAAGATCCGAATCCTCATTGGTCAACACCATGTTCAACAGGGTAACATCCGTTATTTTTCCCTCCTGGTCGCCGATTTTGATGATATCTCCCAAAGTCAACTGGTCGGAAAACATGATAATTAGCCCGTTGATCATATTGGTGATATAATCCTTGGAAACAATGGCGATTGCCGCTGCCACGATGGTGATGCTTGTAAAAAATTCCAGGGGATCCGTGCCGAAGAGCAGCATAAAGGAAATGATAAAAATGCCTACATTTAGAATCTCCGCGATCCGGTTAATTCCCAAAACAAAGTTGCTTTTGATGGGATCGTGGCTCTTTTTGCTTAAGTACAACCTTACGGTGGTAATCCGGGCCAGGGAGATAACGATATTGCCCGCAAGAAAAAAGACGAGTGCGCGCAAAAAATTTTCCAGATCCCCAAAATACCCGACGATCTGTTTGGAGAATATTGCCAGCAAAACCAAAACGACCACCTTAATCAAAAAAACCGTCCTTTTTCGGTTTTCCTTAGCATGAATTTCCGCTTTTTCTGTATTCATCGTTAATCAAAAATAATTACTAAATTAGGTCGGTGGTACGTTTTTTAAGTTTTTCGATACAAACATAAGCATTAGAAATTATGGATAGAAATGTCATTATCACCGGAGGAGCAGGTAATTTAGGCCGTGTCGTGGTAGAAAAATTCAAAAGGGAAGGCTACAAAGTGATTGCCACCATCGTCCCGGACAGCGGGGATGAGATTGAGGAGGCCGATGATATCTACGAGGTGGATGCAAGGAATGAAAAATCCGTTGAAGCGTTTGCCAGAGAATACGTCCTTCAGTATGGGGAAGTAGAAAGCCTGGCATTGCTCGTGGGCGGGTATCGGGGCGGTAAAATCGAAGATACGTCCTCGGATTTAATCGCGGAAATGATAAGCCTTAATTTCTTCAGTGCCTTCAATATGGTAAAGTACTTCCTCCCGTTGATGAAAAAGGCCAACAAGGGCAATATTTTCCTGATGAGCGCCAGATCAGCCCTGCAACCGGAACAGGGAAAATCCGCAGTGGCTTATGCTCTGAGTAAGGGATTGATCAACCAGTTTGCTGATCTGATTGCCCAGGATGTGGCCGGAACCTCCATCCGGAGCCATGTATTTATACCCAGCATTATAGACACGCCTGACAACAGGGAGGCGATGAAGGAAGCCGATTTTTCCAAGTGGGTACGTCCGGGGGAAATTGCCGAGGCCATGCATTTTGCCGCGATGAACGCTGCTTTGCGAAACGTGAGTTTTAAACTCTACGGCGATACATAAGTCAAGTAAGAATACCTGAAAAAGCTGGCAGCTTTTTCGCTGTATTGCCTGCCTGTTATCGGTAACCCTTAGGGCAATGAAGAAATCCAATTTATTTTTACTCTGCCTGGCGCTGACCTGTTGTATTCTTCCCGTGGGCTTGGTAGCCCAGGACGCACTTCCTGATACCAGTTACTATAAGACTTACCCCGAACACGTCAGCGGGAGGTTTTATTTTTCCAGAAAGTACACCGGCCTTGCCCTCCGGGACGAAGGATCAGGTCAGGATTATTTATATATGCCCAACACCACCTTAAATATGGGTGTGGGTGCCACTTATAAAATGCTGACGCTGAACCTGGCCTACGGGTTTGGCTTTCTCAATCCCGAAAAGGGAAAGGGCGAGACAAAATATTTGGATGCCCAGGCCCATGTCTATCCGCGGACCATGGTGGTTGACCTGTTTTTGCAACTGTACAGGGGATATTACCTCACGGATGGCTTGGGAGCGCCTGCGGACCAGCCCTACCTCCTCCGTCCTGACATGAAAATCAGGAAAGTCGGCGCTTCCGTCCAGCATGTATTCAATCACCGCAGGTTTTCCTACCGGGCCGCATTCCTCCAAAATGAATGGCAAAAAAAATCCGCGGGTACCTTTCTGCTTGGCGCCGAGATGTACGGGGGAATGGCACAGGAAGATGCCTTCTTAGTCCCTTCGCAGCTGATGAATGATCCCGGCAGGAACTTCGAAACCATACGCTTTTTTGAGTTCGGCCCCAATGCGGGCTATGCCTATACGCTGGTTATCAGGGAACATTTTTTTATTACGGGCTCTGCTTCCACCAATCTGGGACTGGGCTACGCTAAGCTCCGGGGCGCCTTTGGAGAGCGGACACAGTGGGGCATCAACGCCAACTATTTCTTAAGAGGATTTGTGGGGTACAATTCCTCCAGGTGGTCCGTCAATGCCAATTATGTGCACAATAATGTGGGCCTCGAGAAAAATTCCGGTTTTTCAAATGCGCTGATGACGGGGAATTACCGCTTTAATATCATCTACCGGTTTCTTCCCGGGCCAGGGTTGAAGAAGCGCCTGAGGGGCGTGGACAGGGTATTGGAGGCGGTGGAGAGATGGGGGGACTAAGGGACTAAGAGACTAAGTGACGGAGGGACGAAGGGAGGGGGTGACGAGGGGACGGGGGGACGGAGGGACTTAGGGACTTAGGGACTAGGGGACATAGAGACCGGGATAGTTCACTAAACTGTGTCTAGGTTTAGATTTATGTTACAAGGGGCTGGCTTCGTCGGTCTACGGCCTCCTCTGCCAGCCCCTTGTAAGCTAATTTTTTTGAGGTATCCTCTCTGGGTACTGTTCCATAATTTCCCGCTGTATTGCTGTCTATCCGAACGCCTTTCTTTTCCATAAATTTTCGTTCCTGTTAATCGATAAATAGAGCTGCTTCATCAGAGCCGTATCGGAAACCCATGCGGCCTTGCTTTTTGCGAGTTTTCTCATGATCCGGTGAAGTGCTTCCACAGGATTGGTCGTATAGATCATTCTGCGCATCTGTAGGGGAAAATCCAAAAAAGCCATCAGCTCAAGCCAGTTTTGGAGGCTTCTTGTACGCCATTCCTGGATCTCGGGCAGTACCTTTATCCGTAATTGTGAAATCCGGCACGAAGAGATGTTCACTCAAGTGTCTGTTTCTTCTTCATTTTGTGTAAAGTTAGCAGACACATTTAAATGAACAGTCTCCGAGACCGTCTCCCACTCCCTCGCTTGTACATTGAATATCAAGTAATAATAAAAAAATAATCAATACTCAATGCTCAACATTCAATATTCAAAGAAGGCAAGTCACTAAGTCGCAAGATTTATGTCTCTAAGTCTCCATGTCCCTCAGTCTCTAAGTCTCTCCGTCCCAAAGTCTCTTAGTCTCTCCGTCACTTAGTCCCTAAGTCTCTCCGTCCCCAGTCTCCAACCCTACACCGCCACCGGAGCCTTGATGGCCGGATGGGGGTTGTAATTCAACAGTTCAAAATCTTCATATCTAAATTCAAAAATATCTTTTACCCCGGGATTTAATTTCATATCAGGGAGTGGCCTGATTTCTCTGGACAACTGAAGCTTTGCCTGATCCAGGTGGTTGTTGTACAGGTGGGCATCTCCAAAGGTGTGGATAAATTCCCCCGCTTCCAACCCACAAACCTGGGCCACCATCATGGTAAACAAGGCGTAGGAGGCAATGTTAAACGGTACGCCCAAAAATATATCGGCGCTCCGCTGGTAAAGCTGGCAGGACAGCCGGCCCTCGGCTACATAAAACTGAAAAAGCAAGTGGCAGGGCGGCAGGGCCATGTCATCCACGTCCGCGACGTTCCAGGCACTGACGATCAGCCGCCGGGAATTTGGATTGGTCCTGATCTGCTGGATCAGGTTTTTGATCTGGTCGATTTCCCCGCCCTTTCCGTCGGGCCAGTGCCGCCACTGGTAGCCATACACAGGACCGAGATCACCCTGCTCATCCGCCCATTCATCCCAGATCGAGACCTTGTTTTCCTTCAGGTAACCGATATTTGTATCTCCTTTTAAAAACCACAATAACTCGTGGATGATGGACCTTAAATGGCATTTTTTGGTCGTCACCAGGGGAAAGCCTTCCCGCAAATCAAAGCGCATCTGATAACCAAAGACGCTGAGCGTGCCTGTCCCGGTGCGGTCGCCTTTTTGGATGCCATTGTCCAGGATATGCCTGAGTAACTGATGATATTGCTGCATGTCTGATGTTGTTCTTGTGAAAACGCCAAGGGAGGTTTATTTCCCCTCCTCTTCGTAATGCGCTTTATAGTATTTTTGGTATTCCCCGGAGGTAACATTGTTCAGCCAGCTTTCGTTGGCCAGGTACCAGTCCACGGTTTTTTCTATGCCTTCTTCAAACTGCAAACTTGGCTTCCAACCAAGTTCCTCATTGATTTTCTTGGCATCAATGGCATAACGTAAATCATGGCCGGCCCTGTCTTTCACATAAGTAATGAGTTTTTCCGAGCTTCCCGGCGCC
>DATGOS010000044.1:0-5314 GCA_035305725.1 Cyclobacteriaceae bacterium | reverse complement strand
GCATTTTGTTCAGGGGGGTATAGCCTCCGGAACAGGGGATTCCCTCCGCCCGAAGTGCCTTCACGAATTCTTCTTTCGGTACATCCTGGAATTGCGATTTCTGGTACCGAAACGGAAACAAATGGAAAGCTGCCCGGGTTACATTGTCATATAGCTTATAGGGGATGATGCCGGGGATTTGACTGATCTGTTCCTTCAGGTATTCCGCATTGGCAATCCGGGTCAGCGTCTGTTCCTCAAAACGCTCCAATTGGGCAAGGCCGATGGCCGCCTGATATTCTGTCATTCTCAGTTTGGTGCCCGGAATCACAAAGCCGGAACCGTATTCCTCTCTCATGTGGCCATAGGGAAGCCCAAAATTGTGATAGGAAAAGCAACGGTCCATAAATTCCCGGTCCTCGCTTACAATGGCCCCTCCTTCCCCAATGGGGATGTTTTTGGAATTCTGAAAGCTATAACAGCCGGCATCCCCAAAGGTCCCTACCTGCTTGTTGTCGATTTCTGCTGTCCAGGCCTGGCAGGCATCCTCCACCACGGCCAAATTGTGCTTTTTGGCGATTTTCATGATGCTCACCATGTCTGAAGGAAAGCCACAGATATGTACCGGGAGTATGGCCTTTGTCCTGGAGGTGATCTTTTCTTCAATTTTATCCGGGTTCATCTGAAAAGTTTCCCGGTCCACGTCCACAAACACTGGGATGGCCCCGGCCGCAAGCACCGCGGCAGGCGTCGCGATGAAGGTATAAGGAGGTATAATTACCTCATCCCCAGCGCCCACTCCCAACTGGATCAGGGAGGCTATAAGCGCGTTGGTTCCATTGACGGTGGTCATGCAATACCTGGCACCGACGGTTTCAGCCCAGGTAGCTTCAAACTTTGTGACCAATCCCGCCCTTGACCAGATGCCGCTGCGAATCACCTCAAGCACTATTTTCTCATCGGTTTCCGGATTCCAGATCGGCCATTTCGGCCAGGGAGCGGTACGTACAGGATCGCCTCCCAAAACTGCCGGGGAAGAAGTGGCTCCGGTAAAGCCTGGGAAGGCTAAAGCATTTGACGCAGTGCCTACAGTAAACAAGGTCCCAGCGCCGATCAACGCGTTTTGTTTGAGAAATTTTCTTCTTGAATAAACTGTCTTAGATTCCTTCATGATGGGTTGGGTTTAGTAGGCGGTTTTTCAGACTCCTTACGGCCGCTATGGCCTGCCTTTATTGGCCGGAACAGGTTGGTCCAGCCGCCTGTGATCTTCTTTCTGTCTGTTCATTATTCATTATATGTTTAAGAACCGTTTTATGTTCCGGGACCTTAATTGCTCCTTTGTATTTTCATCAGCCTCGTTTTCCCGCAGCGATTCGATGCGCAACAGTCCCGTGCAATAATCGAGGATGGGGGCATGGGTCCCAAAAAAGAATTTTTCCTTTCCGTAGGTTTTTATAAGGGCTCCCAAATTAATGATGTTTCTTCCCGAAGTGTCCATCATCAGGTCCGCTTGCTGAAACAGCCGGGTTTCCTCTTCATTCAACAGGGTGCTGTTCGCCACATTCAGTATAAGAAACTTGGCGTCAGGCACGGCGCGGATTATTGGAACCACATCCTTGAGTGCCCATTCATTTTTGATGTCCAACCAGGAACTGGGCCTTCTGTCCACCATCCGCAACGAAAGCGCTATAGGATATCCCCGGTCCCTAACCATTTTTACCAGTTCAATACAGGCAGGATTGTTGAGCTCGTACTTGTGGTATTTTGGATAGATCCGTACACCTTTCATACCCATGTTGTCCAAAGATGCTTGAACATCATCCTTCCATCCCGAATAGATCGGGTTAATTACAGCAAAAGGCACAAACCGGTCACGAAACCGGCGGCTGGATTTGATGTCTTCGTACAGTTCCCGGTTAGCCGCCTGTGTGTTTTTATAAAAAATACCGTTCAGGTTGCTGACCACCGAAATCTCCACCCCGTTTTCGTTCATTTGTTCGAGCCGGGTGGCACAGCGGTTGTGCATCAGGTCCCGGAAAGGCCAGTGGCCGGTGTATGCGTTTCCGTCAATCAACATTTCTACCCACCTTTCTTAAAATATTGTTGTAGTTTTCAAAATAAATTTTCCTCCGCTGCGCTTCCGTCAGATCGGCCGCCATGACGTGGCCCACTCCCTGGTAAAAGCTGTTGTCGCAGCCAAACAAGATGCGGTCTTCCCCCAGTTGCTCCATGGCAAATGGAATAATGCCTGCCTCGTTGTTACTGCCCGACACATCCACATATACGTTGGGCAGATGCCTGACCGCTTTACAGGCGTCGGTCCAGTCGCCTCCTCCTCCCAGGTGGGCCAGTTGAAAAATGGCTTCCGGATATCGTGTGGCAGCCTCCACAAAATCACCCGGCGTGGAGACGTTTGGTGGCTCACCGGGATCAAATTCTACCCTGGCCTGTCCTATGCCCATGTGCATCAAAATGATCATTTTTAGGTCAATAAACTTTTCAATGATGGGGTAAAACAAAGGATCACTTATCTTGACATGGTTGTACAGCTTCATCCCCACCATCCCCTGGTCAACGCATCGTTTAATTTCTTCCATGGATTCTTTGGCATAGGTCGGGTTGATGGTCACCTGCCCGATCAGCCGGTCCGGATATTTTTTCGCGGCGTCCAGCACCAGGTTGTTACATTTTATGAATTCCTCCGGTGTTCCTTTGCTTCCCGGTGCCATGGGCCTGGAGATCATCAGCGTGCCTATACCGAGCCGGTCCGCGAAATCCATTTGGATATCCGGACTGTCTTCCGTAAAATATACATGGGCATGGGAATCGATTTTCGGGTAAGCCATCACTTTCTCCATCAGGTCGTTGGAAGCGGTGGCTTTTGGTTTGTTTTGGGAGAAGCCCAAAAGCGGCGTCCCCAACACAATTCCTGTAGCCGAGGCTGCGGCATTCGCAAAAAACCTTCTTCTATTGATCAAGTTTGCCATAAAGTGCTAATAATATACATAAACTAGTACTGCATCAAAGCCACAAATAATTTCGATCAGGAGAACCCCATTCGCAACTCGTCCGAAGAAATGGAATATTGCCCAAACATTTCCAGAAGCAATATAGCCCCATGCGTCTGCGCCAGGGTGGCTTGTGTGGAGGCCGATTCCATTCCGGTGGTGCAGTCCCGCAACAGGACCACCTGATATCCCCGGTTGCTCATTTGCAAAGTAGCATAATCCCTGCTGAGAATACAGGCGTTGGTGTTAAATCCGGCATATACGAGAAACAGGATATTGTGGATTTTGCAGTAGCGATGCAACTCCTCTCCTGTGGCAACAACCGGCTCCCCCGGCAGGGGTAATATATCCGGATGGAACGTCAGGGCCGGAAGGTTTTGACGTTCGGCTTCTCTGGGTTCGTGCGGTCTGCGGTATGCCTGGTAGGGACCTTCTAGCCTGCGGAATTGCTCCGGAGGCCAATTATCTGTAGCTTTTGCCTGCTCTCCTTCTTTTACCAAATTTACCCAGTTAGGATGCTGTTTTGCCACTGGAGAAGAGGGAGCATGAATAACGGTCATCCCGTACTTGCGACAGGCGGCCACCGTCGGGATTAAATTTTGTTGGATAATCGCTTCGCCTCTGTTTTCGGTATCCCTTAAATAATGCCGTTGCCAGACATCCACCAGGACCAAAGCCACCTGCGGCATGGGGATAGACCAGTCCAGGTAAGCATATCCTGTATTTGTTTCCAGCCATTCCACCCCAGGATCCACATGCCAGCGATAGTACCTTGGCCTGATGTTCAGGAATTTCGGGTCTGAACGCGTCAGGGGCGGCGGACTCACGGTTTCTCCCTGCTTAGAAGCTATATGTTTTGCAGTCGTTTTCAGTTCGCGTATTTGCTTCCATAAATTCAGTCTTCCCGCGCTCTGGGTACGTAAACGGAATATCTGAAACTATGACAATAAGAAAGCAAGATAGCGAAATATGTTTACTCCTTCCTAGCGATTTTCCAGAAGTTAATAAAAATTGAAAGGTCAGGGACCGGGTAAAAAGCCAACATCCCGGTGGATAAGTTGAAAAGCAGGAATATGAAGTGGGGCGAATAGTTCTTCCGGATCAGGTTCCCCACCATTGTGGTGAATGGAATAATAGACGTCGCGTTTGAAGTACCATTCGCCCCTATATATGTGCTTTATAATTCTATAGGACGACGCCGCTTAGGGTTCCCCCCGTTCCAGATCGTCATTGTCGTCGCTGCCGAGGCTATACAGGTTGTTTTCCTCATCTTCGGCACCGATATCTTCCCGGTCATCATCCATTTCCCTGCCCGGCACATCTAATCCGGATCCTTCAAAATCAACGTCATCCACCCTTTGTTTAAGTTGTTCGTCCTCATCCATGTCCATGCTTAGGTCTTTCGGGCCCAGGGCTTCCATATCCTCTTTGGTGACCTTCGCTTCCTTGGCGAGTTCCTCCGTGGATTTTGAAAGTTCTACTTTGTGTTTCTTCCCGTCTGGTTTATTTTCCGGCCTGTTTTCCGGATTATTTTTCGGATTATCCATCTGATTCAATAGTTTGGTTTATCCGAAAAAGTACAATTACTATGCCGAAGGAATACCGTGGCTCTTTAAGGCAAAGGCCCGGATCCTCAATGCCGGAGCCGCCTATTGTAAAAACACAACTACTCTATCCCGCTTTTTAGGTTATTGACCGTATAACAAATCAGCGTATTCGAAAGGGGAGTGCCGCTTTGATTGCGGATATTTGCCAGCTTTAGCTCATATACATAGCCCTTTTTTACTTCCGGAAGTCTGACGGTGACCGTTTTGTGGTCGGGAGACACTTTGATGTTTTGGATCTTTACATTTTGTAAGTCGCTCTGGGTGGATTCGTCCACAGGTTCGTGATAGGGCTTTTTTTTGTATTCGTAAAAGTAGTGCCTGAGCTGGTAATTGTCGGTTTCAAGGGCTGCGTCAATGTCCAGGGGCTGGGTAAAGCTGATCTCAAACCCGTTTTGAATCAGCCTCATTTCATGGATATCCATGGGTGGTATACCGGTGTAGCTGATTCTTTGAATCCCCTGGGTGCCAAGCCATCCGTGGGCGATCTGCCCAACCCAAAGACTTCCGTCCGGCGCAAAAGCCAGGCGGTTGTTGCCAATCCTCAGATCGCCGTCATCCAAAAACGGAATACAGGCACCTTGTAATTCTCCGCCCACCTCTTCCAGCATCACCCTGACAATCCGTTTCCGGTTCATCTCTCCCACCAGAAACTGTCCTGAAAAAGGCCCGAATTTGCCCTGGGTGTCGTCATATAAGGGCTGGGAGGGGGAGTTGGCCATA
>DATGOS010000043.1:0-2788 GCA_035305725.1 Cyclobacteriaceae bacterium | reverse complement strand
AGACCCGTGAGGGCGTTTTTAAATATTTGTTCAAATCCCAGGAATTTGATAATGCCAAGGTATACGGAAGGATGAAACCGAAGCCCTCCCTTATACGGGCCCAACGCACTGTTGAATTCAACACGGAATCCGCGGTTGATCTGCACGTGGTTTTGGTCATCCGTCCACGGTACCCGAAAGATAATCTGCCTTTCCGGCTCACATACCCTCTCGATGATTTTCCTGTGTGCAAACTGGGGATATTTCACCAATACAGGCCCAAGCGACTCCAGCACTTCTCGGACTGCCTGGTGGAATTCCACTTCGCCGGGGTTACGGTTTATGATTTCCTGAAAAATGGGGGATATTTTTTCATCAATAGAATTACTCATTTTATATTTTGATATTTTTATGCAGGCCTGAAGCCTGGCGTTTAGTAGTTGGTTTAATTATTTTTTGGGAACTAGTCTCACTATTCCCTGGCCGTCAAGACCGGCATAGATCAGGCCATCAGGTCCTATGATGACGTTTCTTACCCTGCCCACTCCGTCCATAAGTTTTTCCCTTTTTACTACCTTGTTGTTTTTTAGGGTGAGCTTTTCCAGATAGCTGAATTTCAAAGAGCCGATCAACAAATCACCTTTCCATTCCGGGTAGACATCTCCGGACAATACCGCAAAGCCACTTGGAGCAATGGAAGGCAGCCAATAATACAGCGGCTGTTCCATGCCGGGTTTGCTTCTTTGATCAGTGATTTCCGTGCCGTTGTAGTTGATTCCATAGGTAATTACCGGCCAGCCATAATTGGCTGCTTTTTTCACGATATTAATCTCGTCACCTCCCCTTGGGCCGTGTTCATGCACCCAAACTTCCCTGCTGTCGGGATGCAGAATCATCCCCTGTGGATTTCTGTGTCCATAGGAAAAAATGGCGGTTTTTGCGTTTGATTTGTTGACAAAGGGATTGTCCTTGGGAATAGTGCCGTCATCATGGATTCTATACACCTTTCCACCATCCCTGCTGATGTCCTGGGGATTGTTTTCGTTGTCTCCTCTATCCCCAATGGAAAAATAAAGATATCCTTCGTCATCAAAAACCATCCGGGATCCAAAATGTTGGCCCCTGGTTGAATTGGGGCTGGCCTTGTAGAGTACCTGAAGTCCGGTAAGTCTATTATTTTCCAATTTGGCGCGGGCAATGGCGGTGTTTGCCCCTTCACCTTCGCCTTCCGAGGAGGCATAGGAAAGATACAACCACCCGTTTTTTTCATAGTCCGGATGTAAAATAATGTCCATCAATCCCCCCTGGCCCTGCACGGTAACCTTGGGCAAACCCTCCACTTTTGTTTTTTTCCCTTCCTTGAGATGAATCAGTTCGCCTTTTTTTTCAGTGACAAGCAGGCTGCCGTCCGGGAGGAATACCATTCCCCAGGGGATTTCCATACCGTCTATAACAGTTTCTACCGTATAGTTTTGGCTTTTGGGAGTAATGATTTCCGGTCCCACGGTTCTGTCCTGGGCACAGGCAAATCCTATCGGGGCAAGAAAAAACAAAAGGGCGTAAAAATTACAATTTTTGTTCATATGCTGGTTTAACGATTATAAAGTCCTGTCTCTTCCGAATCAGTCAGACATGACAGTTTCCAAACTCGGGCCATAAAGATAAAACAAGTACACTTAAAAATTGCCCCCACAGGCACAATATGGGCTTATATTTTTTTAAGACGCCACTAGAGGACCACCTGAAAGGTAACATCAAGGTCTGATTCTCCTCCCGCCTGCTCAAAATCTTCAAAGTTTGGGTTTTGTGCTCCTGTTAAGTCTTTGTTTAAATTGTGTCTTAGGATCAACCGGAATGTTCCTGTATTTACAGCGGGTGCTTCATTTACGCTGACTACGCCGAGTAACCCCAGCGGATTTCCGTTTTGGTCAGCATCACCATAGGAATAACTCAAAAAGGATTCATTTCCCAACAGCGCGGTGCCTAAAAAATAAAACTGATGCGCTTCGTCGTCCTCCGCGACCTCTTCGGTTACATCTTCATCCGCGATACTGTTGTAAAGGAAGACTTCCAAGTGGTATTTTCTGCCGGGCTCCAGCCCACTGATGGTACCCACCTGTGGCGAATTGCCCAATGAGATGCCCTCCTCATCCGAAGCTTTTACCTCGAAAAAGTCGCCGGCGATAGGCGTATCGGACTCATCCAAGGCGGTAAACCTGAGGGTGAGGTCCGTGATTACTTCCTGGTTGATCTCCGGAACAGGATCATCTTTTACACAGGAGGAAATAAAAACTGTCAGCGGAAACAGGAGTGTCAAGATTACTTTTAATTGTCGGTTTACCATGGTTTTTTGGATTAGGATTTTAGAATTCATACCTGATCTTCAGGCTTATGTTTCTTCCCATTTCATGGGAAAAATACCTAAAACGGTTCATATACTCCTTGTAGGAGATGTTGAAGATGTTGTTGACCCCCAGGCTTGTATGTAGGCCCTGGGTGTTGAAGGGAATGCGGGTACTAAAATTCAGGTCCCAGAGGTTGTATCCCTTCGGTGCCGGAGCAAAATCAAAGTCCGGTTCCCTGTGCTGTTTTGAAACCAACAAGGTGTTGACGGTAAGCCGGTTTTCCCGAAGGCTTCCTATGTTTTTAAGTTTGTAGGTGAGCCCGGTTTCTATCCGGTCCGCAGGGATGTTGGGCAGGTAGTTGTTTTTTTCGAGGTCTTTTGCGCGAACCAGTGCTCCCCGGGCGTACCAGTCCAGGTTGGAAAGAATAGCAAACTGGGCGCTAAAATCCGTACCCCAGAAGCCCG
>DATGOS010000042.1:0-2175 GCA_035305725.1 Cyclobacteriaceae bacterium | reverse complement strand
CCGGTTGTAAAAACACGGAAGAAAGATGCAGGTGCCTTGCCTGTCTAAGCATTTCAGGCCTGATGTCCTCCAGGTTCAGGCTTTCCATGGCGCCCATGTGGGTGACCATGGCCCGTTCTTCCCCAAAGCTCATGACGATGGTAGCGCCTGTGTTGACGGCGTCATCCTGAATGATCATGCTGGTATCCACTCCCGAGGCAGTAAGGCTATCCAACACGAGTTTGCCAAACACATCCTTCCCCAGTTTTCCTATAAATCCCACCCGCATGCCCAAGCTGCTCAGGTTGCTTGCGAATATTGCGGATGAACTGCCTAAGGTAAGCGTCATTTCGTTGGCGAGGATTTCCGTCCCTATTTTTGGGAATGCTTCTATGGAATTTAAGATTAGGTCCACATTCAGCTCACCCACCACCAGAGCATCGAATTTTTTCATATTCTTTTAGCCGTTCTTGTTCATGCTTTATTAGTTTGGAACAGAAAAGGGATAAATAGTAACCCCTTCCACCACCCGGGTGATGGTTTTGTTTGCCGAAGGGGAATCGGGTTGTAATCCCAGTTCCAGAGACTTGAAAAAACCCAGCATTTGCGCGGGTATCACCGAACATATGGATAAAAATTCCTCATCAATTTTTCCTTTGTCTCCGGCCATGGTGATGCTGAGGTCAAGCGGAAGTTCCGGCGAAGCTGATTCCGAAATTCCTATCTGGGCAATTCCCTTTTCACCGGCATTAATGGCGTTTACCAGATCAGCCTCATACTGAAGGGCATAGTCGTCGTTCGAAAACAGGTACACCATCAACGTGGAGGAGTTGATCACCACCTTGGGACCGTGGCGAAAACCGAGAAAAGAATCGAATTTACAAATGACTTTCCCGTCTGTAAGTTCCTGCAACTTCAATTGCGATTCCCTGGCCGTCCCTTGCAGCGGCCCGGATCCTAAAAACACTGCCCGGTTGAAATCAAGTTTTGCCAGTTCCCGGAGTTTTCCCGAATAGTTGTCAATAATATGCCGTCCATATTCCGCCAGCCTTTTTACCTGGGACCTTAGATTATCCAGCTGATTGATCCTGGACAATAAAAGGCCCGTTAACAGCATGCAGGAGAAGCTTCCCGTCATGGCCAGGCTTTTGTCGTCCGCTTCTGGGGGCATGTGGATAATATGGGTCGTTCCTTCCGCATGGGTTTGCGTCGCCAGCTTTCCGGCGGGATTACAGGTGATGATCAGGTGAAAAATTCTTTCACAGATATCATTGGCCATATTTACCGCAGCAATGCTTTCCGGACTGTTTCCTGATCTGGCAAAGGAAACCAGCAACGTAGGGATTTCCCGTTCAAAGTATAACTTGGGGTGGGAGACCAGGTCTGTGGTGGCGATGGCCCAGGTATTTTTCCCCGTGTTTTTTTGAAAAGGTGCCCTAAGTATATCGCCGATAAAGGCGGAAGTCCCCGCACCTGATAAGATTATACGCAGGTTTTCCTCGGCATAAACATTAGCGAGGAATGACGCAAGGGCAGCTTGTTGGCCACTGAGGCCATCAAAGGTGTCCTGCCACAATCGGGGTTGCTGTTGAATCTCCCTTCCCGTGTGCTCTCCCCCGGCTTTTTCAAGCTCGGACAGTGGAATGCCAAGGTAGTTCTGATTGCTCATAATGAAAGGTTCCAGATTTCGTATTATTTCGTTGTAATATTAAAGCTTTCCAATTACTTGTCAAAACCTTTCTTATTATAATATATTTTAACTATAATTTGGCGTTCATGTTTTCGTATAACACCGGACATTGAAAGACAAATTTCCGAATAACGGGAAATCAGCTTTTTGGATAATTATATTAACTTACGAAGTTTTTACCAATTTTAAAATTTCATTATATGCCCAATCAGAAAAAAAGGTCTACCGTCGAGCGCCGGGTGTTGATTATGGATAAGCTGGAGAAGGACGGACAGGTGGATGTGAATGCCTTAAGCAGAGAACTAGGAGTCAGTGAGGTCACGATCCGCAATGATCTCTCCAAACTTGAACAAAAAAACATGTTGGTCAGGGCCCGCGGAGGCGCTTTTAAGGTTGAGCGCGTGGGGGAGGATTTTGACCTCACAGCCAAAAAAGGGCAACACTATGAGGAAAAGAAAAGAATCGGAAAAGCCGCGGCAGCATTGATCCAGGACGGAGACACCATT
>DATGOS010000041.1:0-5537 GCA_035305725.1 Cyclobacteriaceae bacterium | reverse complement strand
TATTTTTCCTTGTTGTCCGGTGCGGCATCATTTACCTGAAATGCGGCCACGGCATATCCGGCGTTGATCACCGTTTCCGCAGGCCAAAACCCGCTGAGGGTATCCCGCGAAGCTGAGGTATTTCTGGCGCTTCGGTTGTTGATCAAAAGAAAGGCCGGTACAGGCTTCTTCTCTTCGGTAGGAACAAAGAGCACCAGGTTAATGTCCACGGACTCCTGGCCTTTTGACACCAGAATGCGTACCTCTTTCATGGAAGCTTTACCTCCCATGGCCTGATCATCGGAATTTGTGACAGTAAATTCCAGTTTGTCATAGGCCTTGGGAACCTCTCCATATACTTCATTTTCAAAAAGCTTCAGAATCTCTGGCCTACGTTGTCGTTCCCAAGCCTTTACCCCCTTCACTTTTTTATTATCGCTGGCGGTCAGTATTTCGGGCAAGGTGTACTCCCCCACCTTAGCTTCATCATAGTTTACCACCCTTTCCTGGGCAAAAGCGGCGTAATTGAAACAAAAAAGCAACAGCGGTAAATAAATATATCTCATACGAAAATCACTTGATGGTTTAGGGCGTAAAAGTTACCGTAAAATTGCAGCTTCTACAAAATTAGATAGAAGAATTGTTGACCGGGCTAGATGGTAGCAAGGTCCCGTCCGCTATCGATATACCACATACCACATACCACATACCACCACACACCACCTACCAAACACCCTTCTCGCCTTATCTATTGCTTCTACAGTACCCCGTACTCAGTACTCAATACTCAATTCCCAATACCCATACTTTATCCCGGCGTCGGCGCATGAGCCGCGATCAGCTCTTCCTGTTTAAGTTCTTCCCAAAAATCGCCCGGAATTTTTGTTTTCATGGAGGCCACGTTTGCCCTGGCCTGCTCAGGGTAACGGGTTCCCGGTATCACTGCCGAAACCACCGACGGGGCAGCCGCAAACTGCAAGGCGGCGGTTCGCACATCCACACCATGAGCCGAGGCGATACGGCTAATCTTTTCCCGTTTTTCCAGAAAACCTTCTGGGATATTTGTTGAGTAGTTGTACCGGTTTATTCCGGCTAAAAACCCTGAATTCAGCGGTGCTCCTGCAACGATGGAAACGCCATGTTGTTCACAGGCCGGAAAAAGGCGGTTAAGCGCGTCTTCATGCTCAATAAGCGAATATATGGTGGCGGAGAGGCAAATGTCCGGATCCGCCGCTTCCAGCGTTTTAAGAATGGGTTCGACCGTGTTCACGCCCAGCCCCCAGGCTTTTATCAATCCTTCTTCACGCATCCTGGTCAGTTCTGGCATGGCACCCTTTTCGGCTACCTTAAAATGATCCGTCCAGTTGTCTTTCATGTCTCCGTTGTCGGGGGAGAGGTCATGAATAAAGACGATATCGATACTTTCTATGCCCAGCCGCTGCAAACTGTCCTCTATGGAGCGACGGGTGCCTTCGGCGCTGTAATCATATTCATAATCAAAAGGGGAGGGTTGCTGCCACATGGTTTTTGGGGGCGATTTGGATGCTTTCAAGATGCGGCCCACCTTGGTGGAGAGGATATAATCTTCCCGGTTGTGGTTATGTAAGAAATGTCCAAACCTTCGCTCGCTCAATCCCAGTCCATACCAGGGGGAAGTGTCAAAATACCGTACACCCGCTGCCCATGCCCCTTCCATGGCTTCCTGGGCCTGTTGGTCCGTGGTAGGTCGGAACGCGTTTCCGATCGCTACCCCTCCCAAACCGAACGCCTGTTCGAACTCAAAATTTCTCCGGCCAGGTGACGCTTTTCCGAAAGGTTTACCCGGGGGTGCTCCCTTGGAAAAAACTGGAATTACCGGTGCCAATCCGGTCGCCGCCACTGCTTTTAAGCCGGTCGCCATAAAATCGCGCCTTGTTGCCATTGCTTAATAGGTTAAGGTGTACATAACTGATCAAATTGAAGAAAGCGCCAGCTTTATTTATTTTATTCAGTGAGGTGGCATTATCTATATTGTGCTGGCTTGCTTCTCTTTTCCCATTCTTTTTTCCAACAAAATTTGATCCATTGCGGCGATTGTAAAAGAATGTATAAGTTTGCTTATTGGGTTCGTGTGCTTGAAAAACAATAAATTTCGCAGAATAAAAAATTATAGGTATGGAAAAGAAAAAACTGGCCATAGTAGGCTGTGGCAGACTTGCTGAAATTGTGGTTGATGCGCTCTTGAACGGTTTGCTGCCCGATTATCAATTAACCGGAACCTATTCCAGAACGGAAGAAAAGGCCAAAAAACTTGCGGAAAAATACAACGCCTCCGACAGCGGCCGTGGATGCGTACCATGTTCGTCTATAGAGGCATTGTTATTACAAAAGCCAGATTATATCGTCGAATCGGCATCTCCGGATGCCATGAGGGAGCTTGTTCTGCCCGCTTTGCAAAACGGCTCTTCAATCCTAACACTCTCCATCGGAGCTTTTGCCGATGAAGAATTTTATAAAAAGGTCACGGATACCGCCCGTGAACACCAGGTACGGGTATACCTGGTATCGGGAGCCATTGGAGGCTTTGATGTGTTGCGCACCGTATCATTGATGGGGATCACCGAAGCTTCTATGGCCACGGAAAAGAGTCCGGATTCTCTTAAAGACACTTCCGTGTACAAACCGGCACTGCAGGAGGAAAAGCAACGGGTTTTTGAAGGAAATGCGAAAGAGGCCATTTCACTGTTCCCCACAAAGGTCAATGTAGCTGTAGCGGCGTCTTTGGCCACCGTGGGACCGGCAAATATCAAGGTGTCCGTCACCTCAACCCCAGGATTTGTGGGTGATGATCATAGGATAGAGATCAACAGCGAACAGGTAAAGGCTGTCGTTGACGTTCACAGCAAAACCGCGGATATCGCCGGATGGAGTGTGGTCAATACACTGCGCAACATTACCTCACCGATTGTATTCTGAAAGATTTGCCAGGACCTTTTCGCTCAGGCGATCAAAGGCCTGGCGTGTCCTTCCGGAAGATACTTCCATGCAACGGACTCGGGGATGATTTAGGAATTTCTTTCCACCCAACGCTTCCAGGGAATCACAATAACAGAGATTGTCCCCTTCCAGCCATTGGGCAAAAGGCTGTTCCTCCCAGGCGGGAGAGAGTCCCGTATTAAACAGGATTTTCCTGTTGCCAAGGCAGGCAAACTCTTCCTCACACAACAGTACCGTGTTTTTGTTCAGGCAGGTAACGATTACGTCATTTTGGGCCAAAAGTTTATGTAAGGGCAGGAACTGATACCCTTTATCACGTGCTTCGCTTTTTTCACTGCGTGCGAAATAGGAAACTTCCGCTCCAAAAAAACGTAAGGCATCCGCGATCATGCCGCCTGATTTACCCAGGCCAACAATGCCGGCTTTGAGGCCCGTGATTTCCCTTGGCACCCCATCCCAGGGTGTAGCCGGACTACCATCAGGATTTTTCCCGAAGCCGTGGAGGCATCGTACCAGCTCGCTGATCACATATTCCACTACGCCCTCGTCCCCATAATCCCGTATGCCTGTGACGGTAATGCCCTGTTGACGGGCAAAGCCAATATCCACATTGGCGGACTCAGGTGAATATAGCGAACAGCACATACCGATATATTCTACATTTGGACATTGTTCCAATATCTTCCCGGTGAGCGTGGAAGTGTAACTCAACAAAACAGCATCCGCATCCCCGATCCGCGACACGATTTCATCCGCATCTTCGGGAACGTCACTGTTCAAGACGACCTCTTCCGCAAATGAACCTAATTCCTTCTCGGCAGACGGGATCAACCCGAGAGGTTCAATCCCTACTAACTTTTTGAACATGTTTATTTTTAGTTTACCACTACCAAAGATACCATTAAAATTGGCGATGACATGAATGCTTGTTGTCCGATCCGGAAATTGAGGAACCATTATTCTACTTGCAAACTTTTTCCGGCCAAACCTCCTCCGGGCAAGGCTACCGCCCATTGCCGCTTCCCCAGTTCATCGCCCTCCCATTCCACTACGATTTGCGACAGTTGTTGGGTAGGATCCGCTACAAAAATAGAGGGGGATTGCCCCGGCCTTTTCTTAAGTAACAGCACACAGCCTTCGTCTACTTTTAAAATTGACTAAAGGCGGTTGGCCATTCCTTCCCTGCCGGAATCCCGGACAGCAACCCTGAATGGCGCCAACGGCAAACCTTCTTTATTGAAGATACAGGCTCGGGGATTTTCTCCCCATGCATACCTGAGTACCTGTAACTCTCTTACATCCGGGGCGAACAGATGGATATCATTTTCCTGCAGCCAGATATTGGCGGGGTAAAAGATGCCATCTTTTCCTGCCAGCTCAAAACCGCAAGGGTTAACCGAATTTTTCATTAACAAATTACTGGATCCCTTCACTTTCACTACCACGGTGTCCCCTTTTAGGTAATGGAAGTCATAAAAAGGCCCGTCAGCAGCGACCCCCTTATTATACACCTTTTGTAAAGCCTGTAAAGCCAGTCTCCTGCCAAATTCCTGTTTGTTTTTAGGATGCACATCGTACGGATCCCCCAGGTCGATGGAGACGACCATAGCCGTTTCCGGCAACTGCAGTGCTTTCTCCTGGGCTTCCCTTAAATGGCTGCGCACAAAGGATCGCTTTTCGAAATTATGGCTGGTGAACGTACTGGTATTTTGAACAAATAAAAAAGGCAGCCGGTCATCCTGCCAAACGGCCCGCCAGTCGGTAATGAGCCGCTGAAAGAGTTGTGCGTAAAGTATTGGCCTGGAAGCGTCTGCGGAGCCTTGGTCCCAGATGAATCCTTTGATTCCATAGGGGATGAAAGGGGCAATCATGCCATTGTACAAATAACCGGGACGGTTAACCGTCAAAGGTTGTGCAGGCGAAATGGTTTCCATGTGCTGCGCAACGGCCCAATGTTTGTCCAGGGAGAGGTTAAAGATCCCTTCTCTTTGTCGGAGAAAAAACGCCTCCGGTGTCCCAACGACCGCCGCGTCTCCAAATGGGTTGGCCAGCCTAATGACAAGTACATTTTCTCCGTTTCTTACCCATTCACCTGGAATTACTGTCTTTACCGGTGCGGGATATTGAAAATAGCCCAATTCTTTTCCGTTCCAATACAGATGACTTTGTCGGTTCAAGAAGCCCAAACCCAATTCCAAATCGTTTAACGAACCCACCGGAAGGTCTATTTTCCGGATCAGCCAGGAAACCTGTCCCTGAATCTTTTCATTGGCTAAGAAATTGACTACAGGCAATTGGCTGGCGTCATAAGCAGGATCCAACAACTTTTTTTTTACCTCCGGGTCCGGATAACTTATCTGGTTTCTTCGCAATCGATGTGCTTCAATGGATTCCCGGACTTTGGATGCCCAGGTTCTGCTGTCGTAACTGATTTCAGGTATTGCCGCCAGGGCCAATGAATCCTTAAAATCGTTCAGCGCCCGTTCATTGGTCCAGGCCAGGATAGAGGTACCTCCCCAGGAACTGTGCAATATGCCGATGGGCACATCAAGTTCACGGTGCAAGTTTTTGGCAAAGAACCA
>DATGOS010000040.1:0-4173 GCA_035305725.1 Cyclobacteriaceae bacterium | reverse complement strand
GCCGTGATCCACTTATCATCCTTTTCCAGGGCAGTGATCGCACCGGAGGCGCAAGCTTCCTGTCCGATGTATAAGTGACAGAAGCCCCGGATCTTCTGCTGTCCGTACAACTGACCTGCCTTTTCTTCAAACCTCCTCATGAGCAACATGCTCTCAAACCAGTATGCGTAAGTTTCTTTCGAATACTTCACTTTTGCTTCGGGTGTCTTCAAACTCTTCTTTGCCATGCCGTATGTCTAAAATATGCTAACTTTAAGGCTCGGATTAAAATTAAATCAGCCAAATAATATTCTTTGTGCGAAATTAGTCAAAATCAGTACAGTATCTATATATGCACCTGAAAAATATCCATTTAACACAGTTTAAAAATTTTTCAAGCGTGCAGATAGCCCTTTCTCCGGAGATCAACTGCTTTTTGGGAAACAACGGCAGCGGGAAAACGAACCTGCTGGATGCCGTCCACTACCTCTGCCTCACCAAAAGCGCCGTCAATGCCATTGACCTTCAAAACATCATGCACGGGCATTCCTTTTTTGCCATTAAGGGGGAATTTCAGAAAAAGGCCAAATCCGTAGAAATAAAATGTATCGTGGAAGCCGGGAAAAAAAAGCAGCTTATCAATAACGGTAAGGCCTATGACAAAATGAGTGAGCATGTAGGGGAACTGCCCGTGGTGCTGATAGGTCCCGACGATACGCAACTGATCAAAGGAGGCAGTGAGGAGAGAAGGAAGTTTTTTGACGGTATGCTTGCCCAACTGGACAGGCAATATCTGGAAAACCTGATCCGTTACCAGCATTTTTGGAAGCAAAGGAATGCCTTGATTAAAAAATTTGCCGAAACAGACCGGGTCGATACCATCCTGCTGGAGCCGTACAATGAGGAACTTATCCACCTGTCCCAGGCCATCGCCCGGAAAAGAGCAGAATTCCTTGAAAGCTATGCACCCTTGCTGGTCCGGCATTATGTGGAAATATCCGGAATACAGGAAGATGTGCGGATCAGGTATGAAACCCATTGCCTGGAGCAAAATTTTCCGGGAAGGTTCAGGTCTTCCCTGAAAAAAGATCTGTTTTTAAAAAGAACCAGCCTTGGCACCCATAAGGACGACTTCGTTTTTGATATCGCCGGATACCCGCTGAAAAGATTCGGTTCCCAGGGACAGCAGAAGTCTTTTCTGATAGCGCTAAAACTGGCCCAGTTTCATACCCTGAAGGATCAAAAACAGACGGTTCCGATATTGCTGCTGGATGACATTTTTGACAAACTTGACGATCAAAGGATAAAAAACCTCGTGGCACTGGTAGCCAGAAAGGAATTTGGCCAGTTGTTCATTACCGATGCCAGGCCGGAAAGGTCCCGAACCATCCTCCGGGACATCAACTCCAACATCAGCTTCTTTGAAGTGGCAGCGGGTCAAATCCGCATATTTTCCGATGATGGTTATCGGGGACATTAAAAAGGACAGCACTTAAGCCTGGCTGCCCCTATCTGTATTTGTTCAGTCCCAAAGGTTGTCCGGATAAACGCCCGAATCATGAAGGCTTTGCAGGTAGGAGATCACCGTGGGTTTATCTTCGGGATAAGTGACCCCAAACCAGATTTTTCCGCCTTTCAATATTTCAATGGAAACTTTCTTTTCCCGAATCAGCGAATTGACTACCAGGGGAATATAAAATTCCGATTTTAGGTTATCCCGGTTATTTCCGAGGAATTCCGTCCACTGCTTTTCTGTCTCGGCAAAAAAGTCAGGGTGAAATCCCCAGCAATTCATGGAGACAGGGGTATCGGGAGCAATTTCCAAGGGGTCCCCTTCGCCGCGGCTGATTATTTTTTCCCCTTCCCTGGCAATAGCGGTACGTTCCACCATGCCGATCAGGCGGTTTTCAGCATCCGTTTCACATACCCCGCGGCTTACGGTGCCGTTTTCGGAAAGCACGTCCTTCAGGGCATACCCGACCATGCAGTAGTAATCGGGGCGGACCTGTCCGGAAAGGAATTTGCCCAGCTCATCAAATGCCTCCCGGCCATAAAAATCATCCGCATTAATGACCGCAAAGGGTTCATGAATCGCCTCTTTGGCGCAAAGAACGGCATGGCCGGTGCCAAAAGGCTTTTTTCTTTCCTTGTTTTGAAAAGCCGGGGGCACGTGGCTGTCCAGGGACTGGACCACAAAGTCGATCTCGACCTTTCCCTTAAGCTTTGGAACGAACATTTCCCTGACCATGTCCAGGATTTCATCCCGGACGATAAACACCACCTTGCCAAATCCCGCCCTGATGGCGTCAAAAATGGAGTATTCCATGATGGTTTCCTCCCTGGGGCCAAATCCTTCTATCTGTTTGTTTCCTCCGTAGCGGCTTCCTATTCCCGCCGCCAAAATCAAAAGTGTAGGTTTGTTCATGGTATTTTTAGCACAACTTATTTGGTCACGGTGCAAATTTAATTTTTTATCGCTACCCGCGGCCAATAATCATAAATAATGTCGATAAAGTGTGCTACAGCGTTCAGGTGGTGCTGATTTTATAGGAATTCTTCTTTGCGACTTCCATAAACCGGATACTTCTTAAATGAATTGGCCCAATCCGGCAGGAATAACGGTAGACAACACCCATAATCTATCAGTTTTTTACTGCTGCTTATGAAAAGGCATCATCAATTCCTGAAAGGATAAAGGATGGGGCAAGGATGATTTTCACCGGTACCAACACTAAGAATAACAACACGACTTTAAGGTCGAAAAAAAGACCTATTCTGATCCTATTAGCGCATTCTTTTCAAAACCAGGTTGTTTTTTTACCCTATTTTACATATAATTACAGCTTTTGAAAAAATCACTGTCAATTTTTTACCCACAATAATAATTTTGAGCAAAAAATATATTTTATTTGGGGCAAAATCAAAGAGACACCAACAATGAAAAAAATCGAAGCACTGATTAGAACCTCCAGGTTTGATGTCATCCATCAATGCATCGCGGAACTGGGGGTAAAATTCATGACCTTCTACGAGGTAAAAGGCATGGGCCTGCAACAGCCCAAACCACAGCAATACCGGGGCGTGGTCTATGAACCCACCTATATCCCCAGAACCAAACTGGAAATCGTGGTGACCGATGAAATGGCCGAACCCGTCATCGAATGCATCCTCAAGGAAGGCAGGACCGGGGAAGTAGGTGACGGGAAAATTTTTGTATCCGACATACTCGCGGTCTACCGGATCCGAAACGCCGATATGGGCGAAGATGCCCTTTAACTGCTAATTACTGCCTTATAACTCCACCACAATTTCACACCGATGAACCAGGAAATATTTACCATCAACAACCTATGGATCCTAATGTCGACCCTACTGGTTTTTATTATGCATTTGGGATTTGCCTCTCTTGAAGCCGGCCTTACCAGGGCCAAAAATACCGTCAACATTCTTTTTAAGAATACCATTATTCCGGTGCTCGGACTACTTTGCTATGCCATGTTTGGGTTCAATCTGATGTATCCCGGCGCCGCCTTTGAAGGAGGTTTTTTTGGATTCAGCGGACTGGGACTTTCCGTGCCGACAGGAGGCCATACAGCGGCCTACAATGAAGGGTACACTTTTTACACGGAATTCTTGTTTCAGGCCATGTTTGCCGCCACTGCCGCTACCATTGTGTCCGGCGCTGTGGCCGAGCGTATCAAACTGGGCGTATTTATCGGATTTTCCCTATTCTATGTAGGCTTTTGTTATCCCGTCGTCGGCATGTGGAAATGGGGCGGCGGATTCCTGGACACCCTGGCGACACCCTTTTATGATTTTGCCGGCTCCACCATTGTCCATTCTGTAGGAGGATGGGCCGCGTTGGTCGGCGCGTACTTTTTGGGTCCAAGAATCGGGAAGTACTCCGGAAAAACCACCAATGCCATCCCCGGGCACAGCATTCCCATGGCCACCCTGGGGGTGTTTTTGTTGTGGTTTGGCTGGTTTGGATTTAACGGGGGCTCCGTGCTCAGCGCCTCTCCCGGGGATGTATCCAGGGTGTTTGTGACTACCGCCATCGCGGGGGCGGCAGGCTCTATGGGTGCCTGGCTGTTCTCCTACCTAAAGTTCAAAGCCTATGACATTACTATGGTATTGAACGGCATACTGGCGGGATTGGTCAGCATCACGGCGGGCGCGGATTTGATGGTGGTT
>DATGOS010000039.1:0-2085 GCA_035305725.1 Cyclobacteriaceae bacterium | reverse complement strand
GAGCTGCGGAAACTGATTATGTCGGTAGAACAAAGTGTTTGGGGCGCATTTTCCACGGAATTTTATCCTACCTATGATTTGTACCCCTTCATCCAGGAACAAAAAGCGACGCTAAAGGAGGGGAAAAGGTAGTGACCATTCAGTTGCTGTTGACCGACCTTGGCTTTGGGAATGGCTTCCAAATTCAAAATCAGGTTTATTCTGTATTTTTGTGGTTTCCCATAAGATGATAGACCGATGACTCCCAAGTTCATTTCCATCAGTGAAAACATAATTGAAAAGATCAAAAGCGGTGAACTGCTTCCCGGCGACCGGGTGCCCTCTGAAAACGAACTCATCAGGCAGTATGCGGTAAGCAACACCACAGCCAGAAAAAGCCTGCTAGAAATAGAGTCCAGAGGCTGGGCGCAAAGGATCAAAGGAAAAGGAACCTTTGTGCTGAACCGTACCCCGGGCCAACGCCTGCTGAGGACACTGGGTTCCATAGATGCTACCCGTAGAGGCTTTAAAGAGAGCCTGGAGGCAGAGGGATTTAAGCCCAAAAATATCGTGCTGGAAAAGACCGTCCTGCAGCACGGGCTGTCTACCGAGATCAGCGGGAAACATTATATTATTGAAGGCCCGGTACTGAAAATCCACCAGTTAAGGTATGCGGATGAAACCCTGTTAAAAGATGAAATCAAGTACATCTCCATGAACCTTTGTCCCAAAATTCAGACGGTATCCACGGACATCTCGCACTTCAAAATCTACGAAGAAAAATACCGGCTTAAGATTACCGACATCAAGCAGAATCTCTCCGCGGTCATTTTGAACCCGGAAGACGGGAGCAACCACTTCGAAACGGCAAGACCAATCCCCGCCTTCGCACTGGACAGCGTGGTAATTTGCCATCACGACACGGTGGTGGAAATGGAAAAATCATTTTACCGGGGCGATAAGTATAAGTTTGCGGTCGTCGCCCACCCGGAGTATAAAGACACCGCAATAGATAAGTCCGGAGAATCTCTTTAATTTTTTCACTTCACCCGTTGACGCCTAAACCTAATATTGAAGAGATAATCTTCCTCGTCCTATCCTCTTCGAAATCTTCTGAGCCTAAGCGGCCCGAAACTGAAAAAATATTTTAAGCTTGTGATTTATAAATTAAACCTCTAATATTGGATAGGTAACTTAGAGCGTTAAGCAACATGAGCCCAAAAATCCGCTGGTTTATCCTCTTCATGTTATTTATTGCTACAGGTCTTAATTTTTTGGACCGTCAGGTGCTGTCCATGACCATTATCAAGATACAGGATGAGTTGAACATCTCCGATGTACAATACGGCATGGTCAATACCGCCTTCCTGGTTAGTTACGCCCTGATGTTTACCGTCGGAGGAAGGTTGATTGACAAAATCGGGGCAAAAGGGGGACTGTCATTGTCGGTGGGGATTTGGTCTATTGCCAGCGCCCTGCACGGGATAATGAACAATTTTGGCCAACTGATGGCTTATCGGTTTCTCCTGGGCGTGGGGGAAGGCGGCTGTTTTCCCGGAGCTGCCAAGGCCGTGTATGATTGGTTTGGGAAAAAAGAGCGTGCCCTGGCCAACGGGATTGCCATCGGAGGCTCCGCCATAGGAGCCGTTGTCGCCCCTCCCCTGACCATTTTGATCGCGGGGCAGTATGGTTGGAGATGGGCCTTTATCATTCCCGGTCTATTCGGCATGGTATGGGTGTTGGTTTGGGCGCTAACTTCCTGGAAGAAGGCCAAAGTTCATCAGGATGCGCCTGTCGAAGAAGCGGTTTCCCAAAACGCGAATATCCCGTTTGGGAAGATTATCCGAAACAAGTATGCCTTTACTTTTATCCTGATCCGGTTTATTCTCGATCCGGTATTTTACTTTTTGATGTTCTGGGTACCGAAGTACCTGAATGAGGAACGCGCGCTGTCTTTTGAGCGGGTGGGAGAACTATTTTGGATCCCATTTCTGGCTTTGGGACTCTCCAACATCGCGGGCGGGTGGTTTTCCGATAAGTTGATCGCCAGGAATATGTCGGTAAATGCCGCACGAAAATGGGTGATGGGACTGGCGGCATTGCTTA
>DATGOS010000038.1:0-4601 GCA_035305725.1 Cyclobacteriaceae bacterium | reverse complement strand
CAATTACCCTTACCAGGACTTGATCGCCCTTGGAGTCAACTATCCTTTTGGCAACGAACTGTCTGCCGGAGGTGCGGTGACGACCATTGCCAACAAGGAAATCACCTGGGAAACCACCGCCATCACGGACATTGGATTGGACCTGGCGCTGCTTGATGACAGACTGGTATTTTCCGCGGATTATTTTATTAGGACCACCTCCGATATTTTGTACAATGTCTCGGTATCAGACCTGTTGGGCGCTTCCCCCTCCTCCACCAACGCCGGAAAGGTAGAGAACAAAGGCTGGGATTTTAACCTTTCCTACAGGAACAGAAGCGGTGCGTTCACCTATGGTGCTTCTGCAATTTTCTCGGTAGTGCGCAACAAGGTGGTTGAACTGGCCAATGTGGATGTGGACATTGCCAGAGGATTGTTTGTGGGCCATCCCATCGGCAGTGCTTATGGCTATGTGAGTGACGGTTTGTTTGTGGATGACGCGGAAGTGGACGATTACGCCACCCAGCCCTTTGCTTTCCTGGCCGAAGCGGGTGGAATAAAGTATGTTGATATCAGTGGACCAAACGGAACGCCGGACGGCGTGGTAAATTCTACCTATGACAGGAAAGTGATCGGCAGGCCGCTGCCCGCCACCACCTACGCCCTTACCCTGAATGCAGGTTACAAAAATTTTGACCTGAACATATTGTTGCAGGGAGAAGGAGGAAGAAATGACATGGTACGTTTAGGCCAGTTCTTCTTCCCCCTGGAAAACAACAGCAACGTGCAACGGGATGCTTATGAAAACCGATGGACTGTGGCTAACCCTGATCCAAACGCCAGCTATCCCAGGATGAAATTTTTAACATCAGGCTTTTATGGTGCCAACCCAGTAGACTTTTGGTTCCGCGACGCTACTTTCCTGAGGGTAAAAAATGTGCAGTTGGGCTATACCTTACCCGCAGGAATTTTGAACAGCACTTTCCTGGACCAGGTCAGGGTGTATGTGAGCGGGGAAAACCTGCTGACATTCACAGGCTATTATGAAGGTTGGGATCCTGAGATGAACACAGGAGGATCATTTTATCCGCTGACCAAGCTGATCGTGGGTGGGGTAAACATTAAATTTTAATCCGTATTAAAAAGGTGACTAATATGAAACCATTTAAAAATATAAGTTTCGCGGGATTGTTTCTGACAATTTTGCTTCTCGGCCAAACCGGATGCCAGGGAGACCTGTTGGATGAACAGCCACTGGCACAGTTATCCGAAGCATCTTTTTGGAACAGTGAATCGGATGCCAAACTGGCTTTGACCGGAGTATATAACGGCAGCAACGTGGGGACCAACGCATATAACAACGAGCTGTTGATCATGGCAAGCTTCACGGATGATTCCGGGTACAAGCATGGTGCCGTGGGGGTAATTTATAGTGGGTACCTTCAGCCCGCCGATGCCCAGGTGGTACGTGCGATATGGCAAAGGGCCTACAGAACCATATTTAAGGCTAATTATTTTCTGGAGAACATTGACCGGGTGGAGATGGACCCTGCCCTCAAAGCGGAATACATTGCTGAAGTCAGGTTTTTGAGGGCCTACGAGTACTTCTATATGTCCGTGCTGTATGGAGGGGTGCCCCTGATTACGGAGGTGCTGACCATTGAGGAAGCCAACAGCCAAAGCCGTAATTCCCTGGACGAGGTGGTCAATTTCGCCCTTGCTGAACTTACCGCCGCCGCCGCTGATTTGCCGGCCACGCGTCCCGAGAATGAAAAAGGAAGGATTCTAAAGGCCGCACCACTTGCTGTAAAAGGAAGATTATTGATGATCCACAAGCGATGGGACGAGGCAGCGGCAACCTATGAGGAGATCATCGGCCTCAATGCCCACAGCATTGATCCCCGGTATAAGGCCATTTTTGAGGAAGAGGGCGAAAACAGCCAGGAAATCATTTTATCTACCAACATCCTTGCAGGTTTGTATGGCAATGCCCAAAATCAAAGGAATTACCACCCTGAATTTTACGGCGGGTACTCTGAAGACAATGTGTACCAGAATCTGATAGATGATTATTTGATGAGTGACGGCCTTCCAATAGAGGAGTCACCCTTGTATGATCCTGAAAATCCTTTTGATAACCGGGATCCGAGGCTATATGCTTCAATATTCTTACCCGGATATACCGTATTCCGCGACAGACTGTTTGTTCAGCTCCCCGAAGAAACCAACCAGGGCGTGGGGGCTTTGGTGGGAGCCACCGGGTATGGATGGAAGAAATATGTAACTGAGGATTACAGCGGAGACCAGGGCTCCTCAGGAGATGATATCATTCATATCCGCTACGCTGAGGTGTTGTTGAGTTATCTTGAGTCCAAACTTGAAAACGGTGATGTAATCACCCAGGACCTTTTGGATCAGACCATCAACCAGGTCCGGGGAAGGGAAGAAGTAAGCATGCCGCCGGTTACCGAAACCAATCCCGATGCATTGAGGGAGATCCTTCGTAGGGAAAGAAGAATAGAATTCGCCCTAGAACGCCTGATCCGGTATATGGATATCCGGCGATGGGGGATTTTTGTGGAGGTTTTGGACAGACAATTTTACGGGATGAAGGTAACGGATAATCCGGAAAATTATACCGAGGTGCCTGTGGAAACCACCGGAAAATACCGCGGACATGTCAAAATACTGGACAAAAGAGGAACCATCAAACCGGAAATGGCACTGCTCCCAATTCCCTTGTCTGAAATTGATATTAACCCTAACCTGCAACAGAATCCGGGATATAATTAACACCGGAGCAGGAAGCATTAAATCCAGGCATCCCGGAATTTATAAGGGATGTTAAGGACATCGCTGCTGTGCAATGGAAGAATTAAGGCCATAATGCTTTAATTCTTCCAAACACAGTGGATGCTAAAGAAGAATTCATAAATTGATGGCAGAAATAACGAACAGTTAAACGATATACAGTGGGTTTTGAAAAAATAGCAAGAAGGGAATTTGTCAGGAATATCGCGGTCAGCGGAACCGCCCTGGGTCTAAGCGGACTCCCCCTTTTTACCAGTGCCAAAAGTAAAGCCGAGGATCTGAAAGTAGGTATCGTGGGCCTGTCCGTCCACAGTGCCGCGTTTTCCAAAATATTGAATGATAAAAACAGAGGTTCGGACCTGGACGGCTGTAGGATCACCGCATTATACCATCCTCCCGGAAATCCTGACGTGGACTTTTCTCCTGAGCAGCTCAGGACCTTTGAGAAGGATGTGGTATCGATGGGAGTGAAGATGGTGGATACCATGGACCAGCTTATCGATATGGTGGATGTGGTCATGATCGAAACCAATGACGGCCGACCGCACTTACAGGAATCTTTGCCGGCTTTTAAAGCAGGAAAACCGGTTTTCATTGACAAACCGGTAGGGGCAAACCTCAAGGAGGTCATTGAAATTTATGAGCAGGCAGAAAAATACAATGTTCCTGTCTTTTCCTCCTCAGCCTTGCGGTATATTGACGGGTTGAAAAAAGTGAATCTGGAGGCAGTGCATAGCGCCCATACCTATAGCCCGGCCAGCCTGGAAAAAAGCCATACCGACTTGTTTTGGTACGGTATCCACGGCGTAGAACTTCTGTTTTCGGTGATGGGCCCCGGCTGCAGGGAGGTGATGCAGGTGCATCATTCCCCGGCCGAAGATCTGGTCATCGGATTCTGGAATGACGGCAGGCAGGGTGTATTCAGAGGCATCCGGGAAGGAAAAAGGGACTTTGGCGGAACGGTATTTCAGCAAGACGAAATCTTCACCTTAGGAGGATTCAGCGGGTACCGTCCCCTGGTGGTGAAGATCGTGGAATTTTTCCTAACCAAAAAACCGCCGGTACCGACCGAAGAAACCATAGAGATCTATTCTTTCATGGAAGCCGCCCAAAAGAGCAAAGAAAAGGGCGGGAAGCGCATCAAAATCGAGCATTCCGTAACCACATAGCCAAGGAAATTAAACCAATAAATCAGATTAAATAACTAATTAATTCGTTAAAATTATGGAAAAACTGAATGTAGGAATAATCGGTTACAGCTGGGTAGCTACCGCCCACATCAAGGCCATCAACGATGGCGAGTTCGCCCAGGTCAATGCCATTTATTCATCAAGAAACCTTGATGGTGCTGCCTTGAGCCGGGAACACGGATCGGATATTAAGACCTACACAGACTTGAATGAAATGCTGAAAAACGGCGGCGTAGATGTCGTTGTTATCGGCAGTTATAATTACCAACACAAGGACCAGGCGGTTGCGGCTGCCAATGCGGGTAAGCACATTTATCTGGAGAAACCCATTGCCCTCACCTGGGACGACTGTCTTGCCATAGAGGAGGCCGTTAAAAAGAACAACGTAAAGTTTTGCGTAGGATTCGAGTGTAGATACTCCAACCAGTTCCTCGTCACCAAATCCGTGGTGGATCAGGGATTGATCGGGGAGCTGTATTATGCGGAGGTGGATTACCTGCACGGTTTGGGTCCGGCCTACAAGCAGTTTCACTGGAACGCGAAGAAAGAGGGTGGGGGAAGTGCGCTTTTGACTGCGGGCTGTCACGCCATGGACGCGCTGCTGCTCTTTATGGGTTCAGA
>DATGOS010000037.1:0-3449 GCA_035305725.1 Cyclobacteriaceae bacterium | reverse complement strand
CCTTCCCGAAGGTGCTATTCAGTTCAATTTTCCCCCCTGAATTTTCTACCAGGCGCTTGACGAGCGTTATACCCACCCCTGAGCCTTGGATTTTCGGATTCAGCCGCTGGTACATGCGGAAGATTTTTTCCCGGTCTTTTTCCCTGATCCCCTGTCCGTTATCACTGACCGTTAACAGGATAAAGTTCTCTCCTTGTCTCTCGGTGCACAGCCGGACTTCCGGCCTACGGTCGGACCTAAACTTCACCGCGTTGGACACCAGGTTTTGGAGGATACTCTTCAAGTTTTTTCTGGGGAAATTTATTTTTGGTGCCCGTGAAAAATCCGCTATGACCTCCGCCTCAGCGTCGCGGATTTCATCTTTGAGGTCCAACAAGACGGCGTCGAGTTCTTGCTGAAAGGCGATATCCGTGGCGGCGGACGCATGTCCTTCCTGTTCCCTTCCGGTGGCAGCAAGTTCATTTAATTTGTTTTTCAGCCTTTTTACCGACTCGTCAAGAAGTTTTACAAGCAGTGTCAGTTCCGCGGGATCATCATCTACTTCCTTGAGCTGGTTTATTAAGCCCGTAATGTTTGAAAGGGGAGACCTCAAGTCATGGGAAGCGGTATGGATGAACAGGCTGTGGTCTTTGATGACTTTGTCCTGCTGCTCGGTTATCGCCAGCAACTCCTCTTCCAATAATTTCCGGGCGTGGATATCGTGCACGATTTTTATAATGAACTGTTTACCCTGTATGGCTTCGGTCAAAATACTTTCACCCTGTACCCATGTCAAACTACCATCGCCTTTAACCAGGTAGTTTTCATCATTGGAGGAGCCGCTCCCCTTGGCTTCATCCAGTTCAATTTCCGGAAGTTGTTTCTGTTTGTCCTCTTCGGTAAACAACAGTGAGAAATTTTTCCCAATCAATGAACCCCTGTCATAATTAAAGGTTTTTAAAAATCCATCGTTTACGTCCACGATATCTCCTTTCAAATCCAAAATCAAAACTGAAGTCAATTCGGCGTTTTGGAACATCTTTTTAAAAAATAGAGAAGATTCAATGGGAGACAACAAATCGGATGGGTCCATGCTATAAATTAAATTCAGACAAGGGAGAGGATTCTCTCCATTCCATGATTATAAACAATTCATTTTGAAAGCAGAAATTACACATTTCACTCTAAATTCCCATAGGTTGACGATTAATTATCGTTACTCTGCAGGCGCTTTTGGATGAAATTATCAATCTTTTTGGATTGGCAGACCTGGACTATCATCTCGATATATGCGCTGAATAGGAGCTGTAGTCTAACTGAGACTAATGCTCCTCCCCTTATTGTCCACATCCGGTGGATAAACACCTGCCAAGATAAACATATACGAAAGCGGCTGCATCAAAGTTTAGCACTTGGCTTTGGCAAACAAACCACCGCCCGTCTTCTCTTTCAAAGTAGGGGACAGGCGGTGGTAGAATTCAGTACCGGTGATGGACGGTAACGCTACTTACCGGAAATGTTGAAATGATGCCCGAAATAAAACAGTATCGGCCAGAGAGATATAGATAAATGTAGTTTATGGAATATAAAAGTTTTCCTGTCACAGTGGACGGAAAAAATCCGATACCCCTCCGTCCGGAGAGATGCGGGACATAATAAAGCGTTTCCCCCTTTAGAATGTTTTTTACATCATGTTAATCGCTTTATACCCAGGGCAAAAAAATACGGGTAAATTTTATATTGGATATGTGCAAATGAGTTTTCAGGAATTTTAGAATTCAGTATTTTTGGCCATAAATAATCCTTCCTTGGAAATTCTTCATTATTCCGGAACGAATTCGGACTCAAGATCCAACGCATTTTCCAGGTGGAGGTTAATTTTAAGCAGCGTGTTGGAGGCATAGGCATGAAGTCGTGAATTAAGCCCCTGGTCAATTTGCCTCTGGAAAATCTGCTGGGCTTCCCTATGGGCAGTTATCTGGCTGCTGATGTAGGCGCTGTCAAAAGCCTCGTCTTCCAGTAATGACAGTTGTTCGTGTAAAACCCGCTGCTCTGTTGCCAGGGTATCAGGCAGCAAAATGTCAAGTGATTCAGCAATAAGGGCGAGCTGGTCCTGCGCCTCGGTATGTTCTGTTACCATCATTTCGCCAAACTCCCGTACGGACAGATTGGCGCCCTTGTCCATCGCCAGTTGCCCCATGCGTGTTTCTGCGAGATTGCTATAGGTTGCATCAACCGCAAAGTTTTTGTCCTGTTCGTTTAACGGGTCAACGGGTTTTGCATCATCCTTCTCACAGCCAGCAATGCTTAGCGTGACCACCGCTAACAGCAGGTATCGGCTCAGGTTCTTCTTTTGCGAAATTTTCATAGTCAGCGGATTTCAGTTTGTCGTAAATGCTATCCTCTATACTCCAGGTCGGAGGCCTTCCCCACGTACCTCGGGTGTGGATTGGTCATCCGGGAGACAAGAATTTCCAAAATTCCCACCGCCAGGTGCGGCCAGACAATCCGGTCCGAGAAACCGAACAACCACGGTGAAGCAGCAAGGAAAATTCCGGCAACCAAGTCTAGGGTCAAATGGGTTTTCATTCCGATTATACCAACCATCCCCAATTCGTAGTCGGTGATCAGGCTATAAACGACGGTACCTACTCCCAAAATTATAGGCACCCAGCTTTCACTTCCCCCTTGATAGAAACCAAAGAGCCAGGGAGCTGCTATCAATAATATGCCCACAAGATAATCGAGGTAGCCGTGAATGGTTCTGTTTATGATTTTCATGGTTCAGAGTATTGGATGACCTGTGAAAGACAATCTAATATTGTACCAGTCCGGCGCACGGCACCGCATAGAAGACCTTTTGGCGTACTTCCTCCGGGTGGGTTACAGGATTTTCTTCGCCTGTAGCTTTAAAGCAACAATAATGCGCATTTTTTACCCACGACCGCAGGGTATTCCATCGGTTTGGCAGCTTAATCCTTGCATGATTATTGTCTCTGGAGGTAGTAACAAAGGCAGTTTAAACATTACATGACATGAAAGGAAAAGCGAGCAGATTCAGCTTAGCATGGGCTATTTTGGTATTTTATGGCTGCGGAGGGGAAAATACCCCTTCTTATGTAGATGCTCCGGGAGAAGAAAAAACTACTGAGTCCACCATTCTGGGTGTGGGGGCGGATGTGCTTCAGGATAAAACACCCCTGAACAAGATGAACGTTTACCTGGACGGTTTTCATTTTTACAGCGGAAACATGGACGGACAGATGGAAGCACATCATTATGTGACCCAACTTAATGAAGACCTTTTTCAGGCGATCATTTTTGACGGGAATGATGATGATGCCAAGCTGATGGGGGTGGAATATATTGTTACAGAACGGCTTTTTAAACAATTACCGGAGGAGGAGAAAAAACTGTGGCACTCCCACCATTACGAAGTCAAATCGGGAACGCTTGTCGCTCCCGGGATT
>DATGOS010000036.1:0-4387 GCA_035305725.1 Cyclobacteriaceae bacterium | reverse complement strand
ACGCTGGATGCGGGGCGCGATGTCCCTGCCCTGGTATTGGCTGTTACTGCTCGCCCTGCAGTTTGCATTTTTTCCCGCTGTCATTCTTTTGCTCACGCATATGCCGCTCTGGGGATTGGTATTATGGCCGGTAAAATGGATCGTGCAGTCTATGTTTATAAGGGATTTTGCGGCAAGAACCGGAAGCCGGGTTTCGTTCTTGCACTTGTTCTGGTTTGAATTTTATTATCTCGCGGTTTCATGGTCCACATTATTTTATTATATATGGCCATCGAAGACCGAATGGAAAGGGAGGAAATACCATGGAATATATCGATAGTCATGCCCATATTTATGCTAAGAAATTTGACGCTGACCGGGATGAGGTAATCAGCCGTTGCCGGGAAAACGGCGTGGGAAAAATATATATGCCGAATATCGATGTAGGCTCCATTGAACCCATGCTGGAAGCCGCGCAAAAGTATCCCGAAACCTGTGTCCCCATGATGGGTCTCCATCCCTGCGATGTGGACAGGGAATTTGAAAAAACACTTTATGTGATGGAAGAATGGTTCAACAAAATGTCCTTTGCCGGGGTGGGAGAGACAGGGATTGATCTATACTGGGACAAGACGACGTTGGCCTTACAAAAAGAAGCGCTAAAAATCCAGATTGGATGGGCCAAAGAAAAAAATTTGCCCATCATACTGCATTGCAGGGAGTCTCTATCCGAAACCATAGAAATCATCCGCACGGAGACGGATGAAACACTGACGGGAATTTTCCATTGTTTTACCGGGACCCTGGAGCAGGCGCAGGAGATTATTGAGATGGGGTTTCTCCTGGGGATAGGAGGGGTGGCTACGTTTAAAAACGGAGGGCTGGACAAGGTGCTGCCAACAATCGGGCTGGACCATGTTGTTTTGGAGACCGACAGCCCATATTTGGCGCCTGTGCCTTACCGGGGAAAGCGCAATTCCCCTGAATACATTCCCCTGATCGCCCAGCGCGTATCGGAACTGACGGGAAACAGCCTGGAAGTGGTGGCGGAAAAGACCAGCCTAAACGCCCGTGCGGTTTTTAAAGATATTTAAGGTGAAATATAAGATCGTCAAGTTAAGTACTGCCGGGAAAATGAACATTGAGGCTTCCGTCTTAATCATCTATACGGGAGGCACCATGGGGATGTCCTATAATGCCGCGGGCGCGCTGGTCCCTTTCAATTTTAGCCAGATTCTGGATAAGATCCCGGATCTTAACAGCATGAACATTACCGTTACGGTAATTTCCTTTCCTGAACCCATAGATTCTTCCAATGTCGGTGTGCAGCACTGGAAGGACATGGCCTATATCATTTCCGAAAATTATGACACTTATGATGGCTTTGTGGTTTTACACGGTACGGACACCATGGCCTATTCCGCCTCCATATTAAGCTATATGTTGGGCGGATTGAACAAGCCAGTCATTTTCACAGGGGCCCAGTTGCCTATAGCCGCGCTGCGGTCGGATGCCAGGGAAAACGTGATCACATCGCTGCTAATAGCCATTGCAAAAAAAGATGGAAAACCTATTGTTCCGGAGGTCTGCATCTTTTTCAACCACAGGCTGCTTCGTGGTAACCGGGCGAAGAAGTCACAGAGCATGCACTTTGATGCCTTTGAGTCGGAAAACTATCCCCCTCTGGCTGAGGCGGGGATTGTCATTGATTACAACCATGCGGCCGTTAAACCGTTTGTGCCTGGTCCATTAGACCTCCGGAACAGACTGGACAACAATGTGATGGTGTTAAAGCTGTTTCCTGGGATTACGCCCAGGGTCGTCGAACATTGTTTTGATATTGACGGGCTTAAAGGCCTGGTATTGGAAACCTTCGGCTCCGGAAACAGCCCCAATCAGGGCTGGTTCTTATCGGCTGTCGAAAAAGCCCTTGGAAAAGGCATAATAATATTGAATGTATCCCAAGTCAATGGGGGTGAGGTGGATCAGGACAGGTACCAGACCGGCCGGGATTTGAAAAAGTTGGGGGTGCTGGGTGGTGCCGATCTCACCACGGAGGCGGCCATTACAAAAATGATGTTCCTGTTGGGCAATGAAAACGACGAGGGGGAAGTGAGGAGAAAGCTGGTGCTGCCCTTGTGCGGGGAAATGACCTTGCCCTCAACATAAATTCCGGGCAGATGGGCGCTGTTTGTTGGAGCGGCGCCATTTTTTCCGGATTTGTTTAATTATGCGAGGCTTTTCTTGCATGGACTGAATTTTATAATTTTATTTGTTGGCTTGATCGTCAAAAAATATCCAGAGAGGTGTCCGAGCGGTCGAAGGAGCACGCCTGGAAAGCGTGTATACCCCTCAAGGGTATCGAGGGTTCGAATCCCTTCCTCTCTGCTGGTTTAAACGGAAGGAATCCTTCCTGAAATACCGCAAAAGCGCCGAAAAAACGGCTTTTTGAAGCAAAACACTGTTTTGTTGACAAAATTTAAGGCATATTGAGTTGTTCTTTAAAAATGTATGTATGTTTGGGGCGGCTCCGTTAATTTTTATTTTTAAAAATTATTAACGGCCCTTGTATTTTGAATCGAAAATATTATAACTTTAAAATCTAAATTACCAAATCGAAACCGTTCAACCTTTATTTATTAAAAGACTATTTAAATTTTAATTATGAAAAAGTTAATCACTTTGTTCATGCTTGCCGGGGTTTTACTATCTCCAGTTATCTCTAAAGCACAAGACACCACCGAAACTACAGAAGACACCGCGGAGGTCACCATGCAGCAAACCAGTCCTGTCGTGGTTGAAGAAGATGTTGTCGAAGAAGAAGTAGGATTCCACCAGGTTATTAAAGAGAAATTCATTGAGGGTGGTCCACTTTTTATGACTCCGATATTAATATGTTTGATTTTGGGCTTGGCGGTGGCCTTGGAAAGGATCATTACCTTAAACTTATCAGCAACCAATTCCAAGAAATTGCTGGCCAAAGTGGAAGATGCTTTGGAGACCGGAGGAATTGAAGCTGCCAAAGATGTAACCAAAAACACCAGAGGTCCTGTAGCCTCTATATTTACACAAGGTTTGATGAGGTACTCCGAAGGAATTGATATGGTGGAAAAATCCATTATTTCTTACGGATCTGTAGAGATGGGGCGTTTGGAAAAAGGCCTGATCTGGTTGGCCCTGTTTATTGCTACTGCTCCCATGCTGGGTTTCTTGGGTACTGTAATCGGTATGATTGAAGCTTTTGATGCGATCGAAGCGGCTGGTGATATTTCCCCTTCTTTGGTGGCTGGCGGTATCAAGGTGGCCTTGATTACTACAGTGGGTGGTTTGATTGTGGCGATTATCCTTCAGGTTTTCTATAACTATATTGTTTCCAAGATTGATTCCCTGGCCAACAGAATGGAAGATGCTTCCATTTCGCTTATAGACATTCTTGTAAGGCACAAGTTGACCCGATAAGATTAGTTGTAAAATTTTATTTCAACAAAATTTACACTAAAAACAATCAAAATGGATATATACGATATTACCTTAAATGTTGGCTATTTTTTGATCATCATCGGTATTGCTGCAGCCATACTGCTTCCCCTGATACAGTCTCTTGGTGATCCCAAGAGTCTGCTCAAAACCGGGTTGGCGATTTTGGCCTTGGCAGTGGTGTTTTTTATCGCCTATTCAATATCTGATGCCAATGTAGCCGACAGATATGCCGCAGAACCCTTTAACTTGACTCCAGGGCTTTCTAAATTTTCAGGAGCCTTACTAATAACCAGTTATCTCTTGTTCATTGGAGCTTTTGTGGGTATATTTATAACTGAAATCTCAAAAATGGTAAGATAATGGCGAGTAGAATGAAAAAGGAAGCACCGGAGATCCCTTCAGGATCAATGGCGGATATCGCATTCCTCCTGTTGATCTTCTTCCTGGTGACCACCACCATCGCTTCCGATAGAGGTATTTTGAACATCCTTCCCCCAAAGGTGGATCCAAACGTTCCGCCACCCGATATTCAATTGAATGAAAGAAACATTTTCAATATCAGGGTCAACATGAATGACCAGCTTATGGTAGAAAATGATTATAGGGATAATACAGAAGGACTTTCCCAGGAAGTGAAGGAATTTATTTTAAATTTTGGTGCTCCCAATGAGGAGGCACAGGCGTTGTATAACAGCTTACCGCCTTCTTTGAAGGCATTGGCCAGAATGGATCCGGAATCATCCGACCACCCCATGTCTGGAGGCGCAGTGGTCTCTATAAAAACAGACCGGGGTACGGGTTACGACACTTATCTGGAGGTACTGGATCTTGTGAAACGCGCCTATTTTGAAATTTATGCGGAAAGAGTAGGCTTAACAGCCGATGAATACAGGGCACTTTCTGGTGATAATCCAGGTGAAGAGGAGTT
>DATGOS010000035.1:0-9498 GCA_035305725.1 Cyclobacteriaceae bacterium | reverse complement strand
CTGGTGGATATCGTGCCGGAGAATGTTTTCCTTGCCGCCAGCCAGAACAGCAGCATGTTACAAGTTGTTTTCTTTGCCCTTTTGGTAGGCATAGCACTGCTCCAGATTCCGACAGAGAAAGCAAATCCCGTCGTGGCGTTTTTTGACGGACTCAATGAAGTAATAATCAAAATAGTGGGCTATATAATGTTAATTGCCCCCTATGGCGTTTTTTCGCTGATGGCGTCGCTGATTGTCGAAATAGCAGGGGACAATCCCGACAATGTAGGAACGCTTTTGCTGGCGCTGTTGAAATACAGTTTGGTAGTACTTGGGGGCTTGTTTATTGTTATGTTGGGGGTTTATCCTACCCTCCTCAAGGCTTTTACCAAAATAAAATACACAGATTTTTTCAAGGCCATCAGACCCGCGCAACTGCTGGGTTTCAGCACCAGCTCCAGTTCAGCCACCCTGCCGGTAACCATGAAACAGGTGGAAGAGGAACTGGGCGTGTCGGAAGAAGTAAGTAGCTTTGTGTTGCCCCTAGGGGCAACCGTTAATATGGACGGTACCAGCTTGTACCAAGGCGTGGCGGCCGTATTTATTGCACAAGCCCTGGGAATGGACCTTACCTTAACCCAACAGTTAACCATCGTGTTGACAGCCACCCTAGCCTCCATAGGCTCAGCGGGCGTACCGGGTGCCGGCCTGATCATGCTGATCATCGTATTGGAATCCATTGGAGTACCGGCTGCGGGCATTGCCCTGATCATTGCGCCGGACAGGATCCTCGACATGTTCAGAACGGTTGTGAATATTACCGGGGACGCCACCGTATGCGCTGTAGTGGCGTCCACGGAAGGGGAACTCCCGGACGGCCTGATCAGAAAGTCCAATCCTTTGACTCCAAATGAATAATCCTTCAATCTTCGTGTGCCGGGCAGTGGCTTTTGTTTTATCGTTTAGTGTAAGTTTTCTCCCGGGCTTCACACAGATTCAGGAAAATCTGAGCTGGGGGGGACCCATTGATCCTTTACAGCAAAAAGTTACCATTGAGCATTATGAACTGGAGCTTGAAGTTTTTCCGGAATCGAAGCGGATTGCGGGCTTTTTGAAGGTTCGGTTTGATTGCGGACAAAAGCTGGACACCCTACGGCTCAACCTGCTTGAATCCTATGAGGTAACTAGGGTTGAGATATATGATGAGCCGGTGAAGTTTAGACATGTTTCCGACACACTGGATGTGTTTATCCCGGACGGCTGTGCCACAGCGGCAACGATATATTATGAAGGACCTACACCCATTGCCAAAAATCCCCCATGGGACGGGGGTTTTACCTGGGAAAGGGACGGCTTGGGAAACCATTGGATGGGCCTTTCCGCCCAAAATGAGGGGGCAAAGATTTTTATGCCCTGCCTAGACCACCCTTCCAGCAAGGCTTCAAATGGGGTGGATCTATTTATTACGGTACCGGCTCCTTATTTTGTGGCGGCCAATGGACGCCTTGTACACCAAGAAAAGATCGGAGAGAAAATTGCTTACCACTGGTCCACCGATTATCCCATAAGCAATTACAACATTAATTTCACGGTGGGAATTTTCCATCAGGAGCAAAAGAGCCACCGCTCTACGGCTGGAGAAGAGATTCCAATGATGGTTTATACCCTGGAAGAAAATAAAGACAAGGCCCCCATGCTGCTATCGGTGTTGGAGACCAGTTTGAACACACATGAAAAATACTTTGGCGCCTTTCCCTTTCCCAATGACAAAATAGCCGTTGTCGAAACACCCTATCTGGGCATGGAACACCAGACCATCAACGCGTACGGTAACAACTTTCAGTTTGTGCCCATGGGTGAGGCATACTATGACTGGCTCCTTCACCACGAACTGGGGCACGAATGGTGGGGCAATAAAGTAACGGTAGGCGATTGGGCGGATTATTGGATCCATGAAGGAATCTGCACGTATGGCGATTGGTTGTTTTACCTGGAACATGGGGGTGAAGATGCCTATCAGGAGAAAGTCAACGCGGTCGCAAGGACCATCCCAAATAAACAGCCCATAGTGGCTCCGGAAAATGCTACTTCTGATGAGGCTTATCATTCTGAAGTCTATTCCAAAGGAGCCTATGTAATACATTCCCTTCGGTTTATACTTGGGGATGAACTTTTTTTTCCCATGTTGCGGTCTTTTCTGGCGGACGAGCGCTTTACCTACAGTAACCTGGTTGACACCGGGGATTTTGTGGCTTTCGTGCAGCAGTTCAGTGGCAGGGATCTGAAAGGTTTTTTTAACATGTACCTGTATACCAATAACCTTCCTGAAATAAGAGTCAGGAAGAAAGGGAAAAACAGGTATTTTGTAGAGATTCCGAATATAGATTTTTTCATCCCTATGGCCATAGATACCTCCGACGGAATTGTTCGGGTGGAGCTTTCCGCGGATCCGGTCATAGTCGAAAGCAGTTCTCCCATTACGGTGGATCCTGAAGGCTGGTTTTTGAAGCGTTGAGGGGAACATACGGAACTGAACGGGCTGCGGATGGGTAAGGGGATAGCGTCCCCAATACTTCCCCTGAAAAATAAAAAACCCCATATACGCGCTGCATTTTGGATTTTGTAGCCTCGACAGGAATCTTAATATAGGCTGGAAATCAATCAGTTACCATAACAGTGGGTTCTAAGGTAGGTTTTTATTAGTTCCGTTTACTATGCAAGACGATATTTTAAAAACTAGATCCTTTAGCGCTGTGACCATATGCCCCTTTTGGGGACACTTGACATTACTAGATGCCCCCTCCCCTAAAAATTTTAAGCTTCGTTTTTTTGTAACAACAACGAGAATTAACCTAACATAATGAAAATCTTATGTTACCTTGACCCGTGTTAAGTAACATAAGAATATTGATATGTTACTTTAGGACAATAAAATTCACAAACATGATTAAACTCGAAAAATACAGTGCAGGTAAAAATGTAAAGCAAAATACTGGTTACACCTATTTTTTACCAAATTTTATCAATGAGCAGTGGACCTGGGAAGATCAAAGCATCAATAATCTTCTTGAAAAAGCAGCCATTAAACTAGGTGAGCTTAATTCATTCTCCAAGCTGGTTCCAAACATTGACCTATTCATTCAACTTCACGTTACAAAAGAGGCTGTCATCTCCAGTCGCATAGAGGGCACGCAAACCCAAATGGATGAAGCGTTATTGGATGAAGATGAGATTTCTCCAGAAAGAAAAAATGACTGGCTTGAAGTAAACAACTACATCAAGGCCCTTAATATAGCCATTGAAGAATTAGAAAGGCTGCCTATTTCATCAAGGTTGTTGAGGAAGACACATCAAATTCTTTTGGATAGTGTGAGAGGGGAACTGAAGCAGCCTGGAGAATTTAGGATTAGCCAGAACTGGATAGGCGGGAGCAGCCTATTGGATGCAGTTTTCATCCCACCTCACCAAGATTATGTAAATGATCTAATGGGTGATTTGGAAAACTTTCTCCATAATGATGAAATTTCCGTACCCTCTCTTATCAAAATTGGTATTGCTCACTATCAATTCGAAACCATACACCCATTCTTGGATGGAAACGGAAGGATTGGAAGGTTACTCATTACTCTATTTTTGGTTGACCAAAAAATTCTAACTAAACCCCTATTATATCTGTCTGCTTTTTTCGAAAAAAACAAAGGTCTTTACTATGATAATTTAACCTTTGTTAGAACCAAAAATGACATGAAGCAATGGCTAAAGTATTTCCTCGTCGGTGTAGCGGAAACTGCAGATAACGCCACCCAAACATTGTCCAATGTGTTAGAATTGAAGGCGAGGCTTGAGGGTCAGCTGAATATGAATTTCAAGAAAAAAAGTGCGAACGCCTCTATACTTTTGCAACATCTTTTCAAAAAGCCTGTTATCCATGTCAACCAAGTAAAAGAACTTACTGAAAGCAGTTATAAGACGGCGAACGAACTAGTGTCGGATTTTGTCAATGTGGGTATATTAAAAGAAATGACTGGCCAAAGTCGGAACAGGATCTTTATTTTCGAAGAATATATAAAACTGTTCTAAAAGAGATAATTGGGACAATTTTGACCTAACCTAATCTTTACTCCAATGTTTTAAAAAAAGGAGGGCAATCGCCCTCCACAAATGACAAACATCACTTTACAAAACAATTAACCATGATATTTTTTTCGCATTTCGGCAGGTTTAGGTGGGTCTCAAAGTGGGTTTAAATCAACAAAAAAATACGGCAATTGACAAGCGACGTATTTTTAAAAAACGTTGAATTTAAACAGTTTAGCCTGATTTTGATACTAAACAAAACTTAAATTGTAGCCTCGACAGGAATCGAACCTGTATCTAAAGTTTAGGAAACTTCTATTCTATCCATTGAACTACGAGGCCATTTGGCAGGTATTCCATCCATTGAACTACGAGGCCATTCTTTCCGCAAGAATAAAGCCTCCCGTTTCCATTTGGTCCCGCAAATTAAGACTTATTTTTTCAAATCCACAAATATACCATGGGCAACTTGCGCTTATAAAGATAAAACAGCTATCTTTGCAGTCCAAAATTAAGATGGACGGGATCCATCAATCACTTAACATATAATGTAATATGGCAGTAAAAATCAGACTGGCGCGTAGAGGCAGAAAAAAAATGGCCATCTATGACGTTGTAATCGCTGATGAGAGAGCCCCACGTGATGGGCGCTTCATTGAGAAAATCGGGACTTATAATCCCAATACTGACCCCGCCTCGATCAATATCAACAACGATCGGGCGCTCAAATGGCTTTTGAACGGCGCACAGCCGACCGATACCGTTAAAGCCATGCTTTCTTACCGTGGGGTGTTGATCAGGAAGCATCTTCAGATCGGCGTGTTGAAAGGCGCGATCACCCAGGAAGAAGCCGACAATCGCTTTGAGGAATGGAAATCCAAAAAAGAAGCCGCGATCAGCGGTAAGGTGGACAGGCTTTCGCAGCAGAAATCCGAAGCCCGTCAAAAAGCCCTGGATGCGGAGACAGCCAAGAATACAGCCCGCCTTGAAGCGCTTAGAAAGAGAGAAGCGGAAGCTATTGCTGCTTCAGAGGCCGCTGAAGCACCTCAGGAGGAAGCAACCCCTGATGCTGAAAAAGAAGATCAGGCTGCTGAAAATGTAGCTACACAGGAAAATTCACCTGTTGCGGAAGAATCCGCACCAAACGATGCCCCGGCTCAAGTGGAAGTACCTGCGGCTGGAACCACTCCCGCAGCGGAAAATGTTCAGGAGGAAGGAAAGGAAGCTCATGTGGAAGTTCCGGCTGCTGAAGAAGCTCCTGAAGCAGAAAAATCCCCTGAGCAGGTAGAGGTACCTGCTGCGGAAAAGGACGCAAAAGAACCTACCGCCCCCGCAGAGGGACAGGCAGACGCAGCGGACTCTTCCAAATCAGAAGAGGGAGAAGCCGCGAAAGACAATACTTCCAAAGAAGCGGACGGGAAAGATAAATCGGAATAAACCCGGATTTTCATGGACAAGGATAGCTGCTTTCAGTTAGGCTATATCGCCAAAGTCCATGGTCTTCATGGGGAAGTGGTCATCCAACTGGATGTGGATGATCCCGGACAATATGAGGATTTGGAGCGTGTTTTCGTTGCCCGCCATTCGCGGCTTGTCCCGTATTTCCTTGAACACTTTGTCCTCCAACCCCGGCAACGGGTACTGGCAAAATTTGAGGATTTTAACCATGTGGATGAAGCCGCTACCCTGGTGGGTGCGGAACTATACCTGCCCCTTAATGACCTGCCGGAATTGCCCGAAGACCAATATTATTACCACGAACTGGTAGGTTTGGCGGTACATGATGAGGTCCATGGAGAATTAGGGGTGGTGAAGCACATTTACGATCTGCATAGCCAGGAACTGATCGGCTTGGATTACCGTGGAAAAGAAATCCTGATTCCTATCAAGGATGAAATAGTCCTGAAAGTAGACAAAACGGAGAAAAAGATACTGTGCAGATTGCCTGAGGGCTTGCTGGATATATATCTGGAGGACTGATGCAAATCGACATTATTTCTGTAATTCCAGCCTTATTAGAGGGCCCTTTTTCACATTCGATCCTTAAAAGGGCCGAGGAAAAAGGGCTGGCTAAGGTAAACGTCCATAACCTAAGGGACTACGCTACCGGAAAGCAACGGCAGGTAGATGATTATGCTTTTGGGGGAGGCGCGGGAATGGTGATGATGATCGAACCTATAGCGCGGTGCATCACAGCCCTAAGGGAGCAAAGGGACTATGACGAGGTGATTTATATGACGCCCGATGGGGAAAGGTTTAACCAAAAGATGGCCAATGCCCTTTCCCTTAAAGAAAACCTGATCATTTTGTGCGGACATTATAAAGGCGTGGATGAAAGGGTCAGACAGCATTTGATTACCAGGGAAATAAGTATTGGTGATTTTGTGCTATCCGGCGGTGAACTGGCCGCAGCAGTGGTCACGGATGCCGTCATCCGGTTGATTCCCGGGGTTCTCAATGATGAATCCTCTGCTTTGACGGATTCTTTTCAGGATGGTCTGTTAGCGCCACCGGTGTTTACCAGACCAGCCAATTACAAAGGGATCAAGGTTCCGGAGGTACTTACTTCCGGACATTCCGCTAAAATCGAAGCATGGAGACAGGAAGAAGCAGTTCGCAGGACAGGGGAAAGACGGCCGGATTTATTAAATGGCCAGTATCCCGGAACGTGAGGGTTTTAGTTAAAAATATAGAAAAAGATATTGCATAAATTTGCGGTAAGGATTTAATAAATAAGTTATGAGCGAACTACTTAAAATCGTAGAAGAGGAATATAAGGACGCAAGGTCGCGCTTTCCTTCATTTGCGGCAGGAGACACCGTCAATGTCCACGTGAAGATTACGGAAGGCAACAAAGAGCGTATCCAGCAATTTCAGGGCACGGTAATTCAAAGGAGAAATCCCAGTTCAAACGGGGAGACCTTTACGGTAAGAAAGATTTCCAACGGTATTGGTGTGGAAAGAATATTTCCCATCATCAGTCCCAACATTGAAAAGATTGAAGTATTGATGGAAGGCCGTGTGAGAAGGGCAAGGTTGTTCTACTTAAGGGGACGCCACGGCAAATCGGCCAGGATCAGAGAAAAACTCAGGTTAAAGAAATAGTTTTTTGGGGATAAAAGAGGTTGCACAGGCTCCTTTTTTATCCCTTTTCTTATGACAAAAGGCTGGGTGGGTTATTACAATACCGGATGGTTTGAAGCGGCTGGTGGGCAATACTCACCTGATAATCTTTTTCCATCAAAAAACTGTCGACTTCCCAATCCCCGGACAACTTTAGGGTTCGGGGCATTTCCTGCATGCCGTTCAGGCAACTAAAATCCGTCAAATAATCATCCAGGCCTAATGAAGTTGCTTTTAGCAGGGCTTCCTTTCGCGTCCAAAACTTGAAAAAGGCCTGTGCGGGATAAGGATCCTGACGTATGGCAAGAATTTCAGGCGCCATGAAGCAATTTTCCAGTAAATTTTCATAATCAAAACCGTGATTGATAAATTCTATATCCACCCCCACCGGGTCGGAGGCGACCACGATGAGGATCCAGTCCTTGGAATATGAGACATTGAATTGAAGGTGTGGCCCCTCCTTCACAAAGGGCTTACGGTTGGTCCCTCTTCCAAAAATGATTTTGTCCGGAGCCTGTTTAAGGTACCCGGAAAGGATTATCCTAAGCATACCCTTTCCTATGGCAAAACGGTTTTTGTCCTTCTCGCGATAATATTTCTTAATTCTCAGCAGCTCCTCCTGGGATAAAACCGTATAGAGGTTGCTTATTAAATTCAGGTATTGCGGGATGGAAATCCTCCACACATCAACCGTGGGTGAAACCGTAAAGTCCGACAAGCCATCCCATGCAGGTTCCTGTATATCTTTGCAGAAAACCGTACTTTTGCAATCTGCGGGATCAGGCATTGTCCAGAATTTCCTGCAAAATTTTCACAAAGTTTTTTTCGTTGGGAGGTTCAAACATGGTCGTGTGTTCCCCTTCCATCTCGGTAATATGAACCTTCTTCACATAAGGTTTCCAGCCAAAATACTTAAAATCCTTGAGATAACTGGTGCGGATCTTGGCTCTAAAAAGATGAATTTCACCGTCATAAGGAGTAAGGACGTAATTTTCCCCAGCCGCTTTATGTACTTTTTTGATATTCTTAATAATCCTGATAATCTCCGAATCCTCTTGTTCCTGTTCTACTTTCAGTTGTTTTTTGATTTTTCCTATTTTCTTTTGGAAAGAAATCTTCTTCACCCTTTTCAGGAGTTTCGGATTCTTTATCAACATCTCCAAATCAAAGATCCTTTTGCCTATTTCGGTTCTGACCAGGTGAGCCACCCTCAGCCATAGGGGGTCCCTGTGATAACTTTTGATGGCGTAGGTATCGAACATAACCAGGGCCTTAATTTCTTTACCCATCCTTTTTAGCTGTTTGGCCATTTCGAAGGCGATCAAGCCGCCAAATGAATAGCCTGCCAGGGCATAGGGTCCGTTCGGGTTCTGGGCTAAAATTTCTTCCACGTACTGACCGGCTATACCTTCCACCGTGGTAAAAGGCTTGTCCACGCCGTTTAGACCGTAAGCCTGGATGCCGTATAGCGGCTGGTCCGGATCCAGATGCTTGGCGATGGAATAAAAAGGCATTACATTTAACCCTCCCCCGTGAACTATATAAAGAGGTGTTTTGCTGCCGTGGGGTTTTATGGGAACCAAAGAGTTCCAGGACTGTTTCTTTTCCTCGGAGCTGAGGAAAAGTGCCAACTCCTGCACCGTGGGATATTTGAACAGTACCGAAATGGGAAGTTTGATGTTCGATTCTTTTTCCAGGCGGCTCATCACCTGCACGGCAATCATGGAATGTCCGCCAATCTCAAAGAAGTTGTCCGTAATGTCCACTTGTTTGATTCCCAGGGCTTCTCCCCAGATTCGCGCTACCAGAATTTCTTCCGGCGTTTCCGCCAGATGGACGGCAGGATTAGCGTTGACGCCCTCTGAATTAGGGGGTGGCAGGGCTTTCCTGTCGATTTTCCCATTATTGTTTATGGGAAACTGTTCCATAATCACAAAATCGGCAGGGATCATGTAATCCGGTAGCCGGTCCTGCAGGGCATTTCTCCAGGCTTTAAGTTTTCCTCTGGGTACCTCCAGGCTGTTTCTTGCCACGCCGCGGTTTCCCACCGGCTTATTACCGTTTAATACTAAATAGGCCGTAAGACGTGGATGTTCCGGATCGTCTTCCCTGAGCAATACAACGGCATCTTTAATATCCTCCAACTGGGCCAAAGAACTTTCGATTTCCCCAAGTTCAATCCTGTGTCCGCGTAGCTTTACCTGGTGGTCAATTCTTCCTAGGATTGCCAGTTCTCCGTTAGCAAGGATTTTACCCAAATCCCCGGTACGGTACATTTTCCCGTTCTGACCCGGTTTAAAGCGATCGACAATAAATTTT
>DATGOS010000034.1:0-2113 GCA_035305725.1 Cyclobacteriaceae bacterium | reverse complement strand
AAACTACCCAACTCCAAATTAATTTTAACATTAAAAATATTTATAAAAAATGGCAATCAGTGCACAAGAGGTTAACAAGCTAAGACAAATGACCGGCGCAGGCATGATGGACTGTAAAAAAGCGCTCACCGAAGCTGGTGGCGATTTTGATCTGGCCGTGGACCTGCTCAGAAAAAAAGGCCAGAAAGTTTCCGCTTCCAGGGCAGACCGTGAAACCAAGGAGGGCTTGGTGGTCACCCAGGTCAATGAAGAAGGCAAAGAGGGAATCATCCTTTCCCTTACCTGCGAAACTGACTTTGTCGCCAAGAATGAGGAATTTGGCACTTTTGCCAACGCCGTCCTTAATCTTGCCATTAAACACAATGCCCAAAGCATTGAAGATGTTCATGCCATTCCTTATGAGGACATCACCGTAGGTGAAAAGATCGTGGAAATGACCGGCAAAATCGGCGAAAAGATTGCCGTCAACCATTTCGCAAAAGTAAAAGGGGAACATGTGGTGGATTACATCCATTCCAACGGAAAGCTGGGTGTACTGGTCGCACTGTCCAACTCGCAGGGAGCCGATGTGGCAGAGGCCGGCAAGGACGTGGCCATGCAGATCGCCGCTATGAACCCTGTGGCTCTTGACAAAGACGGGGTAGACTCCAGTGTGGTGGAACGTGAAATTGAAATCGGAAAAGAACAAGCCAGGGCCGAAGGCAAACCGGAAGAGATGCTGGAAAAAATCGCGCTTGGCAAGCTCAACAAATTCTACAAGGAAAACACCCTCCTGAGCCAGACTTTCGTTAAGGACAATTCCAAATCGATCGCCCAATATCTGGATGGAGTTTCCAAAGGTTTGACTGTTTCGGATTTCAAAAGGATATCTATCGGTTAATTCCTATAAATCTTATAAAGTAAAAAACCCGGTTCTCCGGGTTTTTTTGTTGCATCATCATTATCTGCTGTCCGTGGAATTCATCAATTCCTCAATTTCCCCGGGTTCGATGGGTATATTTTTCATTAAATCCAGAAAACCTTCTTCCTGAATTACAATATTATTTTCCAGGCGGATGCCTATTCCTTCCTCGGGTATATAAATTCCCGGTTCCACCGTAAAGACCATTCCGGAAGTAATGGGCTCATACATACTCCCCACATCGTGTACGTCCAAACCCAAATGGTGTGAGGTGCCATGCATATAGTATTTTCTATATAAAGGCTGCTTTGGATCCTGTTTTTTCACTTCATCTTTGTCCAGCAAATTTAACGAGATCAGCTCCTCTTCCATCAGTTTCCCTACTTCAACATGATAATCCTGTATGGATATGCCCGGCCGCAACATGGACATCGCAGCCCGCTGCACCCTCAGGACGGAAGAATATACCTCCCGCTGCCTTTTGGAAAACTTTCCGTTGACAGGAATGGTCCGGCTCATATCCGCATTATAATTGCCATATTCGGCACCCACGTCAAAGAGCAACAACTCCCCGTCCCTGCATTCCCGGTTGTTTTTTATGTAATGAAGCACACAGGCATTGGAACCCGAAGCGATGATCGGTTCATAAGCAAAACCCCTGCTTCTGTTTCTGACGAATTCATGAAGGTACTCCGCCTCCACTTCGTATTCCATCACACCGGGCTTTACAAAATCCAAAATCCTCCGAAAACCCTTTTCCGTAATGTCACAGGCAATTTGCATTTGTGCAATTTCTTCCGGCTCCTTTACGGCACGAATCCTGTGCATGAGTGGTGCTATCCGGCGGTAAGTATGGAGGGGGAATTTTTCCCTACAGGATTTGATGAAGCGGGCATCGCGGGTTTCAACAACCGTTTCCGCCCTTAGGTGCTCATTACTGTTCAAAAATACCTGTTCACAAAAAACCATCAGCGCGTTGAAAACACTGCTGAAGCTGTCTGTCCACTGAATATTTTCTACGCCCGAGGCCTCAAATGCCTGATCCTGCGTATATTTTTCCCCTTCCCAGCGGGCTATTTCCGCGTTGGTCTTTCGGATAAAAAGAATCTCCCGCATCTCCCCCTTCGGAAAGTCGGGGCATATCACCAGAACGGTCTCTTCCTGGTCAATGCCGGTCAGGTAAAAAAGATCGTTGTTTTGCCTGAATTTCAT
>DATGOS010000033.1:0-3691 GCA_035305725.1 Cyclobacteriaceae bacterium | reverse complement strand
CCACCACCAATGAGGTGTTTGATGTGATGCAAAAATACCAAACCGCGGTGAAGGAGGCAGAGGCCGGGAAAGGTGACGAGGAGGAGTTCGCAAGGTTGATGGAAAAGATGGACGCCTTCCAGGCCTGGGATTATGAATATCAAGTGGAAGAGGTATCGGGAAAGCTGGGGCTGCACGATACGGAGTTGCTGATGGGCACCCTTTCTGGTGGGCAGCGAAAACGGGTGGCCCTGGCAAAAGCCATTCTGGAAAAGCCCGACTTACTGCTGCTGGACGAACCTACCAACCACCTTGATCTGGAAACCATTGAATGGTTGGAGGACTACCTGTCCAAGGCTAATCTTTCGCTCTTCATGGTCACGCATGACCGGTACTTTTTGGAAAAGGTAACCAACGAGATACTGGAACTTGATAGTGGGAAGATTTTCCGGTATCAGGGGAATTATAGTTATTTCTTGGAAAAAAAGGAGGAAAGGCGCCTCAATGAAGCTACGGAACTGGAGAAAGCCAAAAGTCTGTATAAAAAAGAGCTCGATTGGGTAAGAAGGCAACCCAAGGCCCGTACCACCAAAGCCAAATATCGGCTGGATGCCTTTGAAGCCACCAAGGAAAAGGCAATGGCAAAAAGAGAGGACCGTGATATTGAGCTGGCTGTTACGTCGCAACGTCTGGGGAATTCGATTATAGAATTACAAAAGGTTAACAAATCTTTTGGGCAGCAAACCGTCCTGAAAGAGTTTTCCTATACCTTCAAGAAGGGTGATAAAATAGGGATAATCGGTCCTAACGGGGCAGGAAAAACCACTTTTTTGAATATGCTGGTGGGCCATATATCCCCGGACAGTGGAGTAATAAAAGTAGGTCAAACCACTGCTTTTGGCTATTACAAACAGGAAGAGCTTTCTTTTGATGAAGAAAAACGCCTGATAGAAATTGTTTCTGACGTTGCGGAAGTGGTCACCGTAGCCGGTGGGAGTACCATTACCGTAAGCCAGTTTCTAAACAGGTTTGGATTTCCTCCCAAACAACAACATACCCCTGTGGCAAACTTAAGCGGTGGGGAGAGAAGAAGGCTCCAGATGCTGATGGTACTGATCAAAAACCCTAATTTTTTAATTCTGGATGAGCCCACCAATGACCTAGACATCATGACCCTGAATACCCTGGAGGAGTTTTTAGACGATTTTCCCGGATGCCTGGTCATTGTTTCCCATGCCCGTTATTTTATGGACCGCCTGGTGGACCATCTTTTTGTCTTTCAGGGGGAGGGGGTTATCAAGAATTTTCCGGGAAACTACTCCGAATACCGGGAGTGGGAGGCTGAAGAAAAAGAAAAACCCGCTGAAAAACCCGCAAAACCACAGCAACGGGCATCAGATCCGGATAATAATAAAAATAAAGCGTCGTATAGTCAAAAGAAGGAGTTTCAGGAAATCCAAAAAGAGATCGCTTTGCTGGAGCAGGAAAAAGCTTCCTTGGTAGAGGCCATTCAAGAGGGCACGGAGGACCATGAAACCCTCTTAAAATGGTCCGGCAGAATGGGGGAAATTGACCAACAACTGGAAAAGGCGGAATTAAGGTGGTTGGAACTGAGTGAGCTGGAGGGAATAGAATAAAAATGCATAAAGAAATTTTGATCATCGGTGCCGGGCAGTGCGGCCTCGCTGCGGGACGGCTTCTGCAAATTAAAAACAAGGATTTTCTAATTCTGGAAAAAAACCGAGAAGTAGGAGAGACCTGGAAGAAGAGATATGATTCTTTGAAGTTGTTCACCCCGGCCGCTTACAGCGCCTTACCGGGGCTACCCCTTGCACTCGATCCCAAAACAAGGCCAACTAAAAATCAGATCGCGGATTACTTTACCCGGTATGCCGAACATTTTGATCTTCCCGTATCGGTAAATGAGGGAGTGTTGAGCATCACCAAGGAAAACGGCCTGTTTAAGGTAAAAACTACTCTCAATAATATTTCCGCCGAAAAGGTAATTCTCGCCAATGGCTTCTGTGCTTCCCCACAGGTGCCGGAATGGGCAGAAAATCTAAGCATCCCTTACTTGCACAGCAGTGCCTATAGAAATCCACTTTCCGTCAAAGGGAATAAGGTGTTGGTCGTGGGGGCAGGTAACAGTGCGGCGCAGATCGCTGCGGAACTCACCAAATACTATGAAGTACATTGGTCTACCTGGAACAAACCCAGATTTTCCCCGCTCCATTTGTTTGGAAAAAACGTGCTCTGGTATGCGGAAAAGTTAGGCAAACTGGAAAAGCCTGTTTCCGAAAAGAAAATAAAGAAGGGGGAAGCTATTTTTCTTTATGATGATCTAAAGAAGTCCCTTAAAAAAACCCACAAAAGAAAAAAAGTCGTTGAGGCAAAAGGGGACCTTGTTACTTTTGAGGATGGAAAATCAGAACCGTATAAGGTGGTGCTGTTCGCCACAGGATTTAAGCCCGACTTCAGTTTCATCCGAATTGATGATTTTGAGTACGACCTGGATGCGTTGAGGGCACAGCAGGGAATTTCTAAAGTAGTTGGTCTGTACATGCTGGGCATCCCCTATCAGCGAACGCGGAGTTCTCACTTGATCTATGGATCCCAACGGGATGCTGCCTATATTGTGGAAAAGTTAAGCCAGACGGTCACTGCTTAACCGTCTGCTTGTCATTCTTTCTGTTTAGGCCTTTATAGGGATTGTATCCATTGCTGTTCTTTTGGTAGTATCCGGTGCCGTCGTAGGGTCTTTTTTCAGGATGCTCCTTGCATTCTTCCGAGCAGGCGCCTTCCAGTTTCCAACCGCAGGACTCACAGATGGGCACGTGCAGGTTACATACTGGGTTTGCACAGTTTACCATTCTGTCGGACCTGGTACCGCAGGCATGGCAACGGGATATTACCTTGGGGTTTACCTTGTTGACATCGATCGCCACGCGGTTGTCAAACACATAGCACTTGCCTTCAAAATCCTCCCCGCCTGCTTCCAGCCCGTACCGGATAATGCCTCCATGAAGCTGATAAACGTCTTTAAATCCTTTTTCAAGCAGGTAAGCAGAGGCCTTTTCGCACTTTATCCCACCGGTGCAGTAAGTCACAATCTTTTTGTCCTTAAGGTGTTCCAGTTCGTTTACCTTGTCCGGAAAATCCCTGAAATTTTCTATGTCCAGGGTTAAGGCATTTTTAAATTTTCCCAACTCATGTTCATAATTGGACCTCACATCCAATAGAACCACATCCTCCCGGTCCTTCAGTTTTATGAACTCCTCAGGCGCAAGGTGTACCCCGGTTCTCTTGTTGGGGTTGATGTTCTTAAGGTTGGCATGGACGATTTCCTCCTTATGGCGCACATTAATTTTGGCAAAAGCATGCTTGTGATGCTGATCGATCTTAAATTCTGTTTTGGCAAATCTGGGGTCAGATTTCACATACTCCATGTATTTGTCACAATCCTCCTTTAGGCCGGAGACGGTGCCATTAAGTCCTTCTGAGGAAATAATGATTCTTCCCCTAAGGTTGTGCTCCACGCAAAACAGGTGGTGTTCCTCCCGGTATGCTTCAGGATCTTCAATTTCAGCATAACAATAGTAAAGGAGGATATTGTAATTTTTATTTTCCATAACGATAGCCTGTTTCAGGCAGGCTGTTTGGCTTTTTTATGTGTTATTTTTTAACGGAAGCAGCGGGGTTCCCGAATATTGTG